>NZ_QAIM01000399.1:0-20390 GCF_003061035.1 Acidovorax sp. HMWF018 | reverse complement strand
GCTCCAGCACAGCGGGCAGGGCGATGGTGTCGATCTGTGCGCTCGCCTGGCGCAAGGCTTCCACGCTGCGCTCAAAGGCGCGCGCCACGGGGGCGTCGAGCCCTTCCAGGAAGAGGGTGGTCGGCACCGCCAGCCGGTACTGGGACAGCGGCGCCAGGCTGCGCGTCACGCGCCGGGCGGCCAGCACCTCGTGCGCCACGATGGCGTCGCGCACGGTGCGCGTCATGGCGCAGGCGGTGTCCAGGGTGGTGGACAGCGGCACGGCGCCGGCGGTAGGCACCAGCCGGGCGGTGTTCTTGAAACCCACGATGCCGTTGAGCGCTGCAGGAATGCGGATGGAGCCACCGGTGTCCGACCCCAGCCCGATGAACGCTGCGCCAGTGGCCACCGATACCCCGGCGCCGGACGAAGACCCGCCGGGCACGCGGGGCGCGCCGGGCAGGGCGCCAAAGCGGGCATCCCAGGCAGCAGGCGTGCCGTAGTGGGGGTTGACGCCGACGCCAGAGAACGCGAACTCCACCATGTTGGTGCGGCCGATCAGGTTGGCACCTGCTGCGCGCAGGCGGGCCACGGCCGGGCAGTCCTCGGATGCTGTGGGAGCGTCTGCGAGCGCGGTGGAGCCCGCCGGGGTGGGTTGGCCGGCCACGTCAAACAAGTCCTTCACCGACGCCGCCAGCCCGGCCAGGGGCAACTGGGCCACACCCGGCTGCATCGCCGTGGTGCGTGCCTCGTCAAACAGCGTGCGCACAAAGCTGTGGGTGTTGGATGCGGCCTGGGCGGTGTCGATGCAGCGCTCCAGCTCGGCGGGCGCGGTGGTGGCGCCGTCCCGCAGTTGCTCACGGGTGGCGATCAGGTCAGGGAGCATGGGTGTGCTAGAATCTTTGGGTTTTGCTGGGAGCAGTAGCGCAGTGGTGCAAGGTTTGCACAACCGGCGTGGCCGCTGCGGCAAGACCAATCGCAAAGCAGCCCTGTCAAGGTGTTGCAGTGTTCGTGAGGATCACGGCACTGCAAATATTGGGGCTGATTTTAGACCTAACCTTTGGAGTATTTTTATGTCCGTTACCATGCGCGAAATGCTGGAAGCCGGTGTCCACTTCGGTCACCAAACCCGCTTCTGGAACCCCAAGATGGCCCCCTACATCTTCGGCCATCGCAACAAGATTCACATCATCAACCTGGAAAAGTCGCTGCCACTGTTCCAGGAAGCCCAAAAGTTCGCCAAGCAACTGGCTGCCAACCGCGGCACGATCCTGATGGTCGGCACGAAGCGCCAAGCCCGTGAAATCCTGGCCACCGAAGCGCAACGCGCTGGTGTGCCTTTCGTGGACCAGCGCTGGCTGGGCGGCATGCTGACGAACTTCAAGACCGTGAAGACCTCGATCAAGCGCCTCAAGGACATGAAGGCTCAGCAAGAAGCTGGCCTCGAGAACCTGAGCAAGAAGGAGCAACTGACGTTCTCCCGCGAAATCGAAAAGCTCGAAAAGGACATCGGCGGCATCCAGGACATGGCTGCTCTGCCCGACGCCATCTTCATCATCGACGTGGGTTTCCACAAGATCGCCGTGGCCGAAGCCAAGAAGCTGGGCATCCCGCTGATCGGTGTGGTTGATACCAACCACTCGCCCGAAGGCATTGACTACGTGATCCCTGGTAACGACGACTCGGCCAAGGCCGTGACGCTGTACGCCCGTGGCATCGCTGACGCGATCATCGAAGGCCGTGCCAACGCCGTGAATGAAGTCGTGAAGGCTGCAACCGCCGAGAGCACCGACGAATTCGTGGAAGTGCAAGAAGCCGCTGCCTGATAGCCCGGCTGCGCGATCCGTCGCGAACAAAAGCGGGGCCCCTGGTGAGCCCCCTTTTTTTTAGCCCGAATCTGAACTGACTGAACTGAATACTGAAGGAATAAAGATGGCTGCAATTACCGCAAGCATGGTGGCTGAACTGCGTGGCAAGACCGACGCCCCCATGATGGAATGCAAGAAGGCGCTGACCGAAGCCGATGGCGACATGGCCAAGGCGGAAGAGCTGCTGCGCGTCAAGCTGGGCACCAAGGCAGGCAAGGCCGCATCGCGCGTGACTGCTGAAGGCGTGGTCGCCAGCTACATCGACGGCACCACGGGTGCTCTGGTCGAAGTCAACAGCGAAACCGACTTCGTTTCCAAGAACGACAGCTTCATTGCTATGGCCAACGCCGCTGCCAAGCTGGTGGCACTGCACAACCCCGCCACGGTGGAAGCCCTGGGTGCCCTGCCCTACGAGCAAGACAGCTTCGGCCCCACGCTGGAAGATGTGCGCAAGGGCCTGATCGGCAAGATCGGCGAAAACATGTCGTTCCGCCGCTTCAAGCGCTTCAGCGGCTCCAATCTGGCAGCCTACCTGCACGGCTCGCGCATCGGTGTGGTCGTCGAGTTCGACGGTGACGCCACCGCCGCCAAGGACGTTGCCATGCACGTGGCCGCCATGAAGCCCGTGGCCCTGACCAGCGCCGACGTGCCTGCCGATCTGATTGCCAAGGAGCGCTCGGTCGCCGAAGGCAAGGCTGACGAAGCCAACAAGGAACTCGTGGCTGCCGGCAAGCCTGCACAAAGCGCTGAAATCACGGCCAAGCGCATCGACGGCGCGGTGCAGAAGTACCTCAAGGAAGTCTCGCTGGCCGACCAGGTCTTCGTGAAGGCTGCCGACGGCAAGCAAACCGTGGCCCAGATGCTCAAGGCTGCCAACACCAACGTGAAGGGCTTCACCCTGTACGTGGTGGGCGAAGGCATTGAGAAGAAGGTGGACGACTTTGCTGCCGAAGTGGCTGCCCAGGTGGCTGCTGCCAAGGCTGCTGCCTGATCGTTCCCTGTAACCACCCCACCAAAGCCTCGTACCACTTACTGGAGAAATTTCCCATGTCCAACGCTGCACCAGCCCATAAGCGCATTTTGCTCAAGCTGTCTGGTGAGGCGCTGATGGGGGATGACGCCTTCGGTATCAACCGCGCCACTATCGTGCGCATGGTCGAGGAGATCGCCGAAGTGACCCGCCTGGGTGTCCAGGTGGCCGTGGTGATCGGTGGGGGCAATATTTTCCGTGGTGTCGCCGGGGGCTCGGTCGGGATGGACCGTGCCACCGCCGACTACATGGGCATGCTGGCCACCGTGATGAACGCCCTGGCCCTGGCCGACGCCATGGACAAGCAGGGCCTGGTGGCCCGCGTGATGTCCGCCATTGCCATCGAGCAGGTGGTCGAGCCCTATGTGCGCCCCAAGGCGCTGCAGTATCTTGAAGAGGGCAAGGTCGTGGTCTTCGCGGCCGGTACGGGCAACCCGTTTTTCACCACCGACACAGCAGCTGCCTTGCGTGGCGCGGAAATTGGCGCCGAATTGGTGCTCAAGGCTACCAAGGTGGACGGCGTTTATACTGCCGACCCCCAGAAGGATCCCACGGCGACGCGCTACACCAAGCTCAGCTTTGACGAGGCCATGTCCCGCAATCTGGGCATCATGGACGCGACTGCCTTCGCCCTGTGCCGTGACCAGAAGCTGCCCGTGAAGGTGTTCTCCATCATCAAACACGGCGCCTTGAAGCGCGTGGTGATGGGCGAAGACGAAGGTACGCTGGTTTACGCTTGATCACGATGGAAAGGCCTGCATTGCATGCAGGTCGGCCCGAGGAGAAAACATGACGATTGCCGACATCAAGAAGACTGCTGAAACCAAGATGGACCAGTCCATCACCGCGTTCAAGAACAACCTGCAGAAGATTCGCACCGGTCGTGCCAATCCGGCCCTGCTCGATACGGTGCAGGTCGAGTATTACGGCTCCCTGGTTCCACTGAGCCAGGTGGCCAACGTGGCGCTGATCGATTCGCGCACCATCAGCGTGCAGCCCTGGGAAAAGGGCATGGGCGCCAAGATTGAAAAGGCCATCCGCGAAAGCGACCTGGGCTTGAACCCGGCTTCCATGGGCGACCTGATCCGCGTGCCCATGCCCCCCATGAGCGAAGAGCGCCGCAAGGAAATGACGAAGCTCGCGCGCAACGAGGGCGAGAGCGCCAAGATCGCCGTGCGCAACCTGCGCCGCGATGCCAACGAATCCGTCAAAAAACTGGTCAAGGACAAGCTGGCGTCCGAAGACGACCAGAAGCGCGCCGAAACGGAAGTGCAAAAGTTCACCGACAAGCACATCGCCGAGATCGATGCGCTGGTGGCCGCCAAAGAGCAGGAAATCATGGCGGTTTGAGCCCCCAGGGCTTGAACATTCCCATGTCTGTATCTCCGGTGGTGCCACACCACATTGCCATCGTCATGGATGGCAACGGCCGCTGGGCTACGCGTCGCTTTCTGCCGCGTCTGGCCGGCCACAAGCAAGGGGTTGACTCACTTCGCCGCTGCGCACGCGCTTGCGTGCAGCGCGGCGTTGGTGTGCTCACGGTGTTTGCGTTCTCTTCCGAAAACTGGAACCGCCCCGCCGACGAGGTCTCCGGCCTCATGGAGCTGCTGGCGATGGCGCTGGCGCGCGAGGTGCCCCAGCTCAAGAAAGACGGCGTGCGTCTTCATTTTGTGGGCGAACGTGGCAGCCTTTCGCCCAAGGTGCGAGACGGCCTGGGTCAGGCAGAAGCCGCCACGGCGGACAACACCCGCCTGGTGCTCAACGTGTGCTTCAACTACGGAGGCCGCTGGGACATCGCGCAGGCGGCGGCATCGCTGGCTGCCCGTGGCGAGCCCATCACCGAGGCCAGTCTGCACAATGCGATGGGATTGGCCCACGTGCCCGACCCCGACCTCGTGATCCGCACCGGGGGAGAAATGCGGATCAGCAACTTTTTGCTCTGGCAATCGGCATACTCCGAGTTCTTCTTCAGCGACCGACTGTGGCCCGATTTCGATGAGTCCGCCCTGGACGAGGCCATCGACGCCTTCAGCCGCCGCGAGCGCCGTTTTGGCAAAACCTCTGAACAGATTCTGTCCGCGCATCCTGATCCGATGCCGGGTTGAGAACCTGAACAGGTTCTGAAAGCCCCCATGCTTCAACAGCGCGTCATCACAGCCCTTGTTCTGCTGGCCATCTTGTTGCCCGCGCTTTTCTACGCCAACACCATACCGTTCACGCTGGTCGTGCTGGTTCTGATGGCTGCCGGGGCTTGGGAATGGGGTCGTCTGTGCGGCTTTGGCCAAGCAGGTTCCGTGGCGGTGGGTGTGGCCTGTGTGGCCTTGTGCGCCGGGTCGTGGGCGCTGGGCTGGGTCGATCGCCCGTTGACTGCCCTGTGGGTGTTGGGCGGCGGGCTGTGGGTCCTGGCGGCTGCCTGGCTGCTCAAGGCCGGGGTGCCCGGCTGGCCCCGCATACCGGCCGGTTTGCGCCTGGTCGCTGGGGTGTTGGCCTTGTGGTTGGCATGGCTGGCGGTGGTGCAGGCACGCAATGTAGGCATCAATTTTCTGTTGTCGGTGCTGCTGCTGGTGTGGGTGGCGGATATTTTTGCCTACTTTGCGGGGCGTGCGTTTGGGTTGCGGTTTACCAAGGGCAAGCTGGCACCCTTGATCAGTCCTGGCAAGAGCTGGGAAGGTGTGTGGGGCGGCCTGGCAGGGGTGATGGTGATGGCTTTTGTTTGGGCGGGAGCGGATGCCCACTGGCAGGCGTCGGTGCCCAGTTTTTACAGCCGCATGGCGCAGCAGGGCTGGTGGTTGCTGGTGATTGCGGCGTTGTTCATGGTGGCCATGAGCGTGTCGGGTGACCTGGTGGAGTCGCTCATCAAGCGCAGCGCCGGAGTCAAGGACAGCAGTGGCCTTTTGCCCGGACACGGCGGCGTGCTTGACCGCGTGGATGCCTTGCTGCCCACACTGCCCCTGGCCATGATGCTCACGAGCCTGACAACCCTATGAAGAAACAACGACTCACCGTTCTCGGTTCCACCGGCTCCATCGGGACCAGCACGCTGGATGTGGTGGTGCGCCACCCTGAGCGCTTTGAGGTGTTTGCGCTGAGTGCGGCGACGCAAGTGGATCTCTTGCTGGCGCAGTGCGCGCAGTTTCGCCCGCGTTATGCTGTGATGGCCAGCGCCCCGCACGCTGCTGCCTTGGCTGAAAAATTGCAGGCCAATAGCCTTCCAACGCAAGTCATTCAATCGCAAGATGCTCTTGAAGTGATAGCGTCACACGATGAAGTGGATGCCGTGATGGCTGCCATCGTGGGGGCGGCCGGTCTTGCGCCCTGTCTGGCTGCGGCCCGCGCAGGCAAACGACTGCTGCTGGCCAATAAGGAGGCCCTGGTGGTGGGCGGCGGGTTGTTCATGCAGACCGTGCGCGACGGTGGCGCCACGTTGCTGCCCATTGACAGCGAACACTCGGCCATCTTCCAGTGCTTGCCAGAAGACCCTGCCACTTGGTCTGACCGGGTGGACAGCATCCTGCTCACAGCCTCGGGCGGCCCGTTCCGCCAGCGGGACCCTTCCACGCTGGCGCAGATCACCCCTGACCAGGCCTGCGCGCACCCCAACTTCTCGATGGGACGCAAGATTTCCGTGGATTCGGCCACGATGATGAACAAGGCCCTGGAGGTCATTGAGGCCCGCTGGCTGTTTGATCTGCACCCGGACCAGATCAAGGTGGTCATCCACCCGCAGCAGATCATCCATTCGATGGTTCAGTTCAAGGACGCCTCCATCCTGGCGCAGCTGGGTACGCCCGACATGCGAGTGCCCATTGCCTGCGGCCTGTCCTGGCCCGAGCGCATTACCAGCGGGGCCAGCAAGCTGGATTTCTCGACCCTGAGCGCCCTCGCGTTTGAAGACGCGGACGCCATTCGCTTCCCGGGCCTGCACCTGTCCTGGCAGGCGCTGAAGGCGGCCGAGGGGACCACTGCCGTGCTGAATGCGGCCAACGAGGTGGCGGTGGGCGCCTTTTTGTCGGGTCGGCTGCGTTTTGACCATATTCATGCGGTCAACCTTGCAACTTTGGATGCAGTTTCGCCCTCCAAGCCCGATTCGCTCGCCGCGTTGCTGGATCTGGACACCCAGGCCCGCCATGCGGCTGAACATGTGGCGGGCCGTCTGGCTGCCTGACTGCCGGCCCACTCAGGAACCAACCATCCATGCTGCTTACTATCGCTGCCTTCATCGTCGCCCTCGGTCTTTTGATCGCAGTGCACGAATACGGGCACTACCGCGTGGCGGTGGCCTGTGGGGTCAAGGTATTGCGGTTCTCTGTGGGTTTCGGCAAGCCGCTATTGCGCTGGCAGCCCCAGGGGTCTCCCACGGAGTTTGTGCTGGGAGCCTTCCCATTGGGGGGCTATGTGCGCATGCTGGACGAGCGAGAGGCACCCGTTGCCGCAGAGGAGCGGCATCTGGCCTTCAACACCCAGCCCCTGCGCTCGCGAGCAGCCATCGTTGCGGCTGGGCCCATCGCCAATTTGTTGTTGGCAGTGCTGCTGTATTCGGTGGTGAACTGGAACGGTGTCGAGGAGCCCCGAGCCATTCTGGCAAGCCCGGTCGCAGGCTCTGTCGCACACAGTGCCGGTTTGCGGGGCGGTGAACTGGTAGAGCAAGCCGCTTTGGGGGCAGAAGACCTGGAGCCAGTTCGTTCGTTTGAAGACCTGCGGTGGCTGCTGACCCGTGGTGCGCTTGAGGGGCTGAACGTGCGTCTTGACGTCCAGTCCGCCCATGGTGCGGGCCATCGTGAGGTCGTGCTCGACATGTCCCGGATCGACAGCCGTGAGGCTGATGCCCAGCTGTTTCGCAAGGTCGGCATCCTAGGACCTTGGACCCGCCCTGTGTTGGGCCAGGTCATGGCGCAAAGCGCGGCTGAGCGCTCTGGCCTGCGCCAAGGTGATGTGGTGCTCAAGGTGGGGCAGACCGATGTGGTGGACGGCCAGCAACTGCGCGAGTTGATCCGGCAGTCGGTGCGCGGCAACGAGCCATTGGCGCAGCCATGGCGCGTTGAGCGCGGTGGTCAGGTGATGACACTGGAAGTGTTGCCCGAGGCTGTGGCCGAACCAGCCAACACGGTGGGGCGCATTGGCGCCTACGTGGGAGCTGCACCAGAATTTGTCACGGTGGACTACGGGCTGGCCGATGGTCTGTGGGGTGGTGTGGTGAAGACCTGGGATGTGTCGCTGCTGACTCTGCGCATGATGGGCCGCATGGTGATCGGCGAGGCGTCGCTCAAGAACCTCAGTGGCCCCTTGACCATTGCCGACTACGCAGGCCGCTCAGCCAGCATGGGGCTGACGCAGTACCTCATCTTTCTTGCCCTGATCAGTGTGAGCCTGGGGGTGCTGAACCTGCTTCCGCTGCCAGTCTTGGACGGTGGGCACCTGATGTATTATCTTTGGGAGGGTGTCACGGGCAGGGGTGTGTCGGACGCATGGATGGAGCGATTGCAGCGTGGAGGCGTTGCTGTCCTGCTTGTCATGATGTCCATAGCCCTGTTCAACGATATCACCCGGCTCTTTGGCTAACACTTTTGCCGCGCTTGCCCTGCAACTGCGGCTCCCGCTTCATTCATGAAAAAACACATCAATCGCCTGGGCGTGCGTACCGCATCGGCCGTTGCAGCCATGATTTTTGCCGCCAATGCGGCATGGGCTCTGGAGCCATTCAAGGTGCAGGACATTCGCGTGGAGGGCTTGCAGCGTGTGGAGCCGGGTACCGTGTTTGCATCCATGCCCCTGCGGGTGGGTGACGACTACAACGACGAAAAAGGCGCCGCAGCAATTCGTGCGTTGTTCGGCCTGGGACTCTTCAAGGATGTGCGCCTGGAGGCTAGCGGCAACGTTCTGGTGGTGATGGTCGAAGAGCGCCCCACCGTCGCCGACGTGGACTTTGCCGGTGCCCGTGAATTCGACAAAGATGCGCTCAAAAAAGCCATGCGCGAAGTGGGCCTGACGGAAGGGCGTCCTTATGACAAGGCGCTCACCGACCGCGCCGAACAAGAGCTCAAGCGCCAGTACATCAACAAGAGCCTGTACGGCGCCGAGGTGGTGACCACGGTCACGCCCATCGAGCGCAACCGCGTGAACCTGACCTTCACGATCACGGAAGGTGAGCCCGCACGCATCAAGGAAGTGCGCATCGTGGGCAACAAGGCGTTCAGTGAATCGACGCTCAAGGGCCTGTTCGACCAGGACACGGGGGGCTGGCTGAGCTGGTACACCAAGTCCGATCGCTACTCGCGCACCAAGCTCAACGCCGACCTTGAAACCCTGCGCTCGTATTACCTGCAGCGCGGCTACCTGGAGTTCCGTGTGGACTCAACGCAGGTCGCCATCTCGCCGGACAAGCAGGACATCTCCATCACTGTCAATGTGACGGAAGGCGAACGGTATGTGGTGTCGGGCGTGAAACTCGAAGGCAACTATCTGGACCGCGAGGACGAGTTCAAGTCGCTGGTGACCATTCGCCCAGGTGAGCCCTACAACGCCGACCAGGTGACTGAAACCACCAAGGCCTTCTCCGAGTATTTCGCCCGGTTTGGTTTTGCATTTGCCCGTGTGGAGGCTGTGCCCGAAATCGACCGCGAGAACAATCGTGTCAACTTTGTGCTGCAGGCCGAACCGGCACGCCGCGCCTACGTGCGCCGTATCAACGTCAGTGGCAACAACCGCACGCGTGACGAAGTCATTCGCCGTGAGTTCCGCCAGTACGAAGCCTCCTGGTACGACGGCGACAAGATCCGCCTGTCCCGCGACCGCGTGGACCGTCTGGGCTTCTTCACGGAAGTGAACGTGGAAACCCAGGAAGTGCCCGGCTCGCCCGACCAGGTCGATCTGGTGATCAATGTGGCAGAAAAGCCCACCGGCTCGTTGCAACTGGGTGTGGGTTTTTCCAGCGCCGAAAAAGCGTCTCTCTCGTTCGGTATCAAGCAGGAAAACATCTTTGGCTCGGGCAACTACCTGGGCATCGACGTCAACACGAGCAAGTACCGGCGCACACTGGTGTTCAGCACCACCAACCCGTACTTCACGCCCGAAGGCATCTCGCGCACGCTCGATGTGTACTACCGCACTGACAAGCCCTATGAAGACCAGGGGGGCAATTACCAGCTGGTAACCACCGGGACCTCCGTGCGTTTTGGCGTGCCTTTCAGTGAGACCGACACGGTGTTCTTTGGCGGTGGGCTGGAGCAGACCCGCATCAAGCCCGGCACGAACATCCCGGCCACCTACCTGTTTTACGCAGACAAGTTCGGCTACAGCAGCACCTCGATTCCATTGACTGTGGGCTGGTCCCGTGACGACCGGGACAGCGCCTTGGCGCCCAACTCCGGCCGGTACCAGCGCCTCAATTCCGAATGGTCTGTGGCAGGCGATGCACGCTACGTGCGGGCCAACTATCAGTACCAGCGGTACATCCCCCTCAACAAGCGCTTCACCATTGCGTTCAACGGCGAGGCCGGTTATGGCAAGGGCTTGAACGGCCGTCCGTTCCCGGTATTCAAGAACTTCTACTCGGGCGGCTTGGGCTCGGTGCGTGGTTTCGACCAGGGCACCCTGGGACCACGTGATGTGACCGGGGCCTCGTTGGGTGGGCCCAAGAAGATCACGCTGAACACCGAGCTGATTGCTCCGTTCCCGGGTGCTGGCAATGACCGGACCCTGCGTGTGTTCACGTTCCTGGACGTGGGCAATGTGTACGGCGAGAACGACAAAGTTACTTTCAGTGACATGCGTGCCTCCGTGGGCCTGGGTCTGAGCTGGATTTCGCCGCTCGGTCCCTTGCGTTTGGCGTTTGCGCAGCCGGTGCGCAAGTTCGCCGGCGATAGAATCCAGAAACTGCAATTCCAGATTGGAACGTCTTTCTAATGAAATCCTTTTCTCGCCATCTCTCCGTGGCCTTGCTGCTCGGCACCGTTGCCATCGCAGCCCCTGCACAAGCGCAAGAGTTCAAAGCCGGTTTCGTCAACACTGATCGCATCTTCCGAGAAGCCACCACAGCCAAAGCTGCGCAGGCCAAGCTGGAGCAGGAGTTCTCCCGTCGCGAGAAAGAACTGGTGGATCTGGGCAACACCCTGAAGACTGCCAGCGACAAGTTTGAGCGTGAAGCACCCACCATGGCAGAGAGCCAACGCACCGCGCGCCAGCGCCAGCTGGTGGACCAGGACCGCGACTTCCAGCGCAAGCGCCGTGAATTCCAGGAAGACCTGAGCGCCCGCAAGAACGAAGAGCTGTCGCAAGTGCTGGAACGCGCCAACAAGGTGGTCAAGCAGGTGGCCGAGGCCGAAAAATACGACGTGATCCTGCAAGAGGCCGTCTATATCAATCCCAAGCACGACATCACCGACAAGGTGATCAAGGCCCTGAATGCCGCTGCTGCAGCCAAGTAAGCCGCTGCGCAAGACAGGTGGCGCGTGAGCAGCTTGCTTCTCGGTCACATTGTTGATGCGCTCGGTGGTTCGCTGGAAGGAGGTGCGCGGGAAACCGTCATCGCCCGCATTGCGCCACTGGAGGTTGCGGGTCCGGGAGACCTCAGTTTCCTGAGCAATCCCCGCTACCAACAGCAACTGGCCGCCTCCCGGGCGGCCTGTGTCATTGTGGCGCCTGCCATGCGCGATACCGCATTGGCGCGCGGCGCATGCATCGTGGCCGACAACCCGTATGTGTACTTTGCCCGCGCCACCCAGTTGTGGCGCCAGCGCAATACACCCGCGCGGACGTCCGGTGTGCACCCCAGCGCAGTGGTTGATCCCTCGGCGCAGGTCCACCCCTCGGCCACCATCGGTCCTCTGTGCGTGATCGAACGGGGGGCCTCGGTGGGCGCAGATACCGTGCTCAAGTCGCGCGTCACCGTGGGCGAGGGCTGCAGCATCGGCGCGCGTTGCATCGTCCATGCGGGCGTGGTCATTGGCGCTGATGGTTTCGGTTTTGCGCCTGAGAATGGGCAGTGGGTCAAGATCGAGCAACTGGGTGCCGTGCGCGTTGGAGATGACGTCGAGATTGGCGCCAACACCTGCATCGACCGGGGTGCGCTGCAGGACACGGTGATCGAAGACGGCGTGAAGCTCGACAACCTGATCCAGATCGGACACAACGTGCGCATCGGCAAGCACTCGGCCATGGCTGGGTGTGTAGGCGTGGCGGGCAGTGCCACCATCGGGGCGCATTGCACTGTGGGCGGTGGTGCCATCGTGTTGGGGCACCTGGAGCTGGCTGACAACGTACACATCTCGGCCGCGACGGTGGTCACCCGCTCTCTCACCCGGCCTGGCCAGTACACCGGCATGTTCCCCATCGACGACAATGCGCGCTGGGAAAAAAACGCTGCCACACTCAAACAATTGCACAGCCTGCGCGAGCGCATCAAGGCGCTGGAGCTGGCCCTCAAGGCAGCATGAACGGAAGAACAACTCGATGATGGATATTCACGCAATTCTCAAACAACTGCCCCACCGCTACCCGTTTTTGCTGGTGGACAAGGTGATCGAGTTAGAGAGCAACACCCGCATCAAGGCCATCAAGAACGTCACGTTCAACGAGCCCTATTTCATGGGGCATTTCCCTGGCCGTCCGGTGATGCCGGGTGTGTTGATTCTGGAAGCACTGGCCCAAGCTGCGGGCTTGCTGGCGTTCGATGCCATGGGCAAGGTGCCCGATGAGAACAACATTTACTACTTTGTCGGTATCGATGGCGCGCGGTTCAAGCGCCCTGTGGAGCCCGGCGACCAGTTGATCCTGACCATCACCATCGACCGCGTGCGCGGTGGCATCTGGAAGTTCAAGGGTGTTGCGAGCGTGGGCGAAGAGGTGGCCTGCGAGGCCGAACTCATGTGCACCATGCGCAACGTCGGTTGACCGGTTCAGGCCTGTTGGATCGTGAGCAATATCCACCCCACAGCCATCGTTGCGGACGGCGCCCGCCTGGACCCTACGGTCACGGTGGGGCCCTACACGGTCATTGGCGAGCATGTGTCCATCGGCGCGGGCACCACAGTTGGCGCGCACTGCGTGATCGATGGGCGCACCACGATTGGTGCTGACAACCGCATTTTCCAGTTCAACTCCATCGGCGCCATCCCGCAGGACAAGAAGTACGCAGGCGAGCCGACCGAGCTGGTCATCGGCGACCGCAACACCATCCGCGAATTCTGCACACTGAACCTGGGCGTGCCCCAGGCTGGTGGCATCACCACCGTGGGCCATGACAACTGGATCATGGCGTACACCCACATCGCCCACGATTGCCATGTGGGCAATCACACCACACTGGCGAACAACACCACGCTGGCAGGGCATGTGCACCTGGGCGACTGGGTGACGGTGGGCGGGCTCACCGGCATCCACCAGTTCGTCAAGATTGGTGCGCACGCCATGGTGGGCTTTGCCAGTGCGGTGTCGCAGGACGTGCCGCCTTTCATGCTGGTGGATGGCAACCCCTTGGCGGTGCGCGGCTACAACGTGGTGGGGTTGCGCCGCCGCGGCTTTTCGGCCGAGCGCATTGCCGCGGTCAAGCAGATGCACAAGCTGATTTATCGCCAGGGCCTGACCCTGGAGGCCGCGCGTGCTGCCATTGCAGAGTTGCCGCAGTCCGCACCGCAGGCCGGTGAAGATGCGGCGATGATGGAGCAGTTCCTGGCCGACGCCACGCGCGGCATTGCGCGCTGAGGGCTTGGCGATGGCAGATTCCCCCCGCGTCGCCATGGTGGCGGGCGAGACGTCGGGCGACTTGCTGGCGGGCTTGCTCATCGATGGCATGCAGGCGCATTGGCCCGGACTGAAATCCAGCGGCATTGGCGGGCCGCAGATGGCGCGCCGCGGTTTTACTGCCTGGTGGCCCAGCGACAAGCTGGCAGTGCACGGCTACAGCATGGAGGTTCTGCGCCGGCTGCGCGAGCTGCTGGGCATTCGCAAACAACTGCGCGAGCGCCTGCTCAAGGACCGCCCCGACGTGTTCATCGGCGTGGACGCTCCCGATTTCAACCTGGGCCTGGAGGCCGATTTGCGCGCTGCCGGCATCAAGACCGTGCATTTTGTGTGCCCGTCCATCTGGGCCTGGCGTGCGAATCGCGTCGACAAGATCCGCCGCAGCGCGGACCATGTGCTGTGCATCTTCCCGTTTGAGCCAGAGCTGCTCGCGCAGCACGGCATTGCCGCCACCTACGTAGGTCACCCGTTGGCGGGTGTGATTCCCATGGTGCCGGACCGTGCGGCCGCACGCGTACAGCTGGGCCTGAAGGATGAGGACGAAGTCCTGGCCATCCTGCCGGGGAGCCGCTCCTCCGAGATCCAGTACATCGCCCAGCCATTCTTTGAGGCTGCAGCGCTAGTACTTCAAGCGCGACCAGCTATTAAATTGATAGTGCCTGCAGTGCCCGCACTGCGTGACCGCATCGAGCAGTTGGCGCGCGCGTGCGGTCTGGGCGATGCCCTGCAAATCACCACGGGCCAGTCGCACACGGTGCTCGCAGCGTGTGATGCCACGTTGATAGCCAGCGGCACCGCGACGCTGGAGGCCGCGCTCTTCAAGCGGCCCATGGTCATCGGCTACCACATGCACCCGCTCAGCTGGTGGCTCATGCGCCGCAAGCAGTTGCAACCCTGGGTGGGCCTGCCCAACATCCTGTGCCGCGAGTTTGTGGTGCCCGAGCTGATCCAGGACGCCGCTACGCCCCAGGCGCTTTGCGCAGCCACGCTGGACTGGCTGGACGCAAAGCGCCAAGATCCCCGAAAAATTGCAGCCCTGGAGCAGCGCTTTACGGCGCTGCACGAGAGCCTGCTGCGCGACACCCCCCAACTGGCTGCCGATGCGATCCAGAAAATCCTCGCTCCCACTGCCTGAGCAGGCCTGCCTGCCCTGGCACCCGCCCGGCCTCGTGGCTGGCGTGGATGAGGCTGGCCGTGGCCCCCTGGCCGGGCCCGTGGTGGCGGCGGCCGTGATCCTGGACGACCTGCACCCCATTGCTGGCCTAGCCGATTCCAAGAAACTCACGGCCGCGCGGCGCGAGAAGCTCTACGACGAGATCCGCGCCAAGGCCCTGTGCTGCAGCATTGCCGAGGCCAGCGTGGAAGAGATTGACCAGCTCAACATCCTGCAGGCCACGCTGCTGGCCATGCGCCGTGCCGTCATGGGGCTGCGGCTCAAACCGGCCATGGTGCTGGTGGACGGCAACCGGCTGCCCGTGCTGGACGTTCCTGCGGAGGCCATCGTCAAGGGCGATGCGCTGGTGCCGGCCATCTCGGCGGCCTCCATCCTCGCCAAGGTGCACCGCGACCGCTGGTGCGCGCAGGTGCATGACGAGTTTCCGCAGTACGGCTTTGCCGGCCACAAGGGGTACGGTACGGCCGTGCACATGGCCGCCTTGCGGGAGCACGGTGCCTGCATTTACCACCGGCGCTCGTTTGCGCCGGTGGCCCAGAACCTGCGCGCCGGATCTTGACCGGGCGCTGAAAATTTGCCATGACCTCCTCGTCCGTGACCTCCATCCATTCCCGCGATAACACCTTCGTCAAGGATTTGCGCCGTTTGGCCCAGGATACGACGGCGTACCGCAAGCAGGGCCGTGTCTGGCTTGAAGGCGATCATTTGTGCCGCGCTGCGCTCGCACGGGGGCTGCGGGCATCGGTGGCGGTGTTTTCGGAGTCTTTTTGGCCGCGAGCGCAGGTGCAATATGCTGGTGCAGCTACAAAATTCATAGTCCTTGCCGATACACTTTTTGCGGACGTGAGCGGACTGGAGTCGCCCGCCTCGATGGGCTTTATCCTGGACTTGCCCGCACCGGCTTCACTCCAGCCCAATGCGCCCACCGTGGTGCTGGACAGGGTGCAGGACGCGGGCAATGTGGGTTCCATCCTGCGCAGCGCCTCGGCGTTCGGGTTCCGCCAGGTGGCCGCCATCAAGGGAAGTGCCGCGCTGTGGTCGCCCAAGGTCTTGCGGGCTGGCATGGGGGCGCATTTCGCGCTGGACCTGATCGAGGGGCTGGCGCTGGATGATCTTGCCGCGCTGCAGGTGCCGCTGCTGGTCACCAGCTCGCATGCGGGTGACTTCCTGCACCGCGCCGCCTTGCCCTGGCCCTGCGCCTGGGTGATGGGCCACGAAGGGCAGGGCGTCAGCCCGGCTCTGGAAGGTAGGGCTTCTTTGCGCATCCGCATCGCCCAGCCCGGCGGCGAGGAGTCGCTGAACGTGGCGGCGGCTGCGGCCATCTGCCTGCACGCGAGCGGAGCAGGGCGCTGAGCCTGTCCGCGCCCGCCGCGGTGCCATGGGCGCTCGGGGTGAGCCTTGGTCCCGCAGCTCATAGACGTTGGTACCAGGGTTATGCAAGGCATGCATTGCGGAGGTGTCAGCGACGGAGGGTATAATCGGGAGCTTTTCTCGCAACAGCGTCGCCCGACCGCACCCAAAGCAACAACCCATCTGAGAGCAGCCATTGGCACCATCGCGCTTCGAGTGTGCGAGTGGTCTGCAGGCGCCGGGCGACCGTAACCATCCGGAGAACCCAGTGCTTTTGTCTCTCAAGGGAAACTTCCCGCCCGCCATCCTGGCGCTCGCAGACGGCACGGTCTTTATCGGTAACTCGATCGGTGCCACCGGCACCACGGTCGGTGAAGTGGTGTTCAACACCGCCATCACCGGCTACCAGGAAATCCTCACCGACCCCAGCTACTGCCAGCAGATCGTCACCCTGACGTATCCGCACATCGGCAATTACGGCGTCAATGCGGAAGACATCGAAGCCGACAAGGTCCATGCTGCAGGCCTGATCATCAAAGACCTGCCCCTTCTGGCCAGCAACTTCCGATCCACCGAAACACTTTCGCAGTACCTCGTGCGCGAAAAGACGGTGGCCATTGCCAACATCGACACCCGCAAACTCACTCGCCTGCTACGCGACAAGGGTGCGCAGAACGGCGCCATCCTGGGCCTGGCGGCCGGTGAGGCTGTGACGCAGGCGCGCATCGACGAAGCCCTGGCGGCTGCCAAGGCCGCGCCTAGCATGAAGGGCCTGGACCTCGCCCAGGTGGTGACCACCCCGTCGACCTACACCTGGGACCAGACCGAGTGGAATCTGGGTGCAGGCTATGGCACACAGGCTGCGCCGCGCTTCCACGTGGTGGCGTACGACTTCGGCGTCAAGAAGAACATCCTGCGCATGCTGGCCGAACGTGGCTGCAAGCTCACCGTGGTGCCCGCCAAGACGCCCGCGGCCGACGTGCTGGCCATGAAGCCGGATGGTGTGTTCCTGTCCAACGGCCCTGGTGACCCAGAGCCCTGCGACTACGCCATCGAAGCCACCCGCCAGATCGTTGACGCAGGTGTGCCCACCTTCGGTATTTGTCTGGGCCACCAGATCATGGCATTGGCCAGCGGCGCCAAGACCTTCAAGATGGACAACAGCCACCATGGTGCCAATCACCCGGTGAAGGACCTGGACAACGGCCGCGTGAGCATCACCAGCCAGAACCACGGCTTTGCCGTGGACATGGCCTCGCTGCCCGCCACGCTGCGCCCCACGCACATCAGCCTGTTCGACGGCACGCTGCAAGGGCTGGAGCGCACCGACAAGCCTGCGTTCTGCTTCCAGGGCCACCCCGAGGCATCGCCCGGCCCGCACGACATCGCCTACCTGTTTGACCGCTTCACCGCGCTGATGGAGAAGAAATAATGCCAAAGCGCACAGACCTCAAATCGATCCTCATCATTGGCGCCGGCCCGATCATCATCGGCCAGGCCTGCGAGTTCGACTACTCCGGCGTGCAGGCCTGCAAGGCCCTGCGCGAAGAAGGCTACAAGGTCATCCTGATCAACAGCAACCCTGCCACGATCATGACCGACCCGGCCACCGCCGACGTCACCTACATCGAGCCAATCACCTGGCAGACGGTCGAGAAGATCATTGCCAAGGAACGCCCCGACGCCATCCTGCCCACCATGGGCGGCCAGACTGCGCTGAACTGCGCGCTGGACCTGTGGCGCAACGGCGTGCTCGACAAGTACAAGGTCGAGTTGATCGGTGCCACACCCGAAGCCATCGACAAGGCCGAAGACCGCCTGAAGTTCAAGGACGCCATGACCAAGATCGGTCTGGGCTCCGCGCGCTCTGGCATCGCCCACAGCATGGACGAAGCCTGGGCCGTGCAAAAGACCGTGGGTTTCCCCACCGTGATCCGCCCCAGTTTCACGCTGGGCGGTACCGGCGGCGGCATTGCCTACAACCCCGAAGAGTTCGAGACCATCTGCAAGCGCGGCCTGGAAGCCTCGCCCACCAACGAGTTGCTGATTGAAGAGTCGCTACTCGGCTGGAAGGAGTACGAGATGGAAGTGGTCCGCGACAAGGCGGACAACTGCATCATCATCTGCTCCATCGAGAACCTGGACCCCATGGGGGTGCACACAGGGGACTCGATCACGGTGGCCCCTGCGCAGACGCTGACCGACAAGGAATACCAGATCATGCGCAACGCGTCGCTCGCGGTGCTGCGCGAGATCGGCGTGGACACGGGCGGCTCGAACGTGCAGTTCTCGGTCAACCCGAAGGACGGCCGCATGATCGTCATCGAGATGAACCCGCGCGTGTCGCGTTCGTCGGCGCTGGCCTCCAAGGCCACGGGCTTCCCGATTGCCAAGGTCGCGGCCAAGCTGGCCGTGGGCTATACGCTCGATGAGCTCAAGAACGAAATCACCGGCGGCGCCACGCCTGCCTCGTTCGAGCCTTCGATCGACTACGTGGTCACCAAGATCCCACGTTTTGCGTTCGAGAAATTCCCGACGGCCGACAGCCGCCTGACCACCCAGATGAAGTCTGTGGGTGAGGTCATGGCCATGGGCCGCACCTTCCAGGAGTCCTTCCAGAAAGCCCTGCGCGGTCTGGAAGTGGGCGTGGATGGCATGAACGAAAAGACCCAGGACCGCGAAGTGCTCGAAAAGGAACTGGGCGAGCCCGGTCCCGAGCGCATCTGGTACGTGGGCGACGCGTTTGCCATGGGCCTGTCGGTGGACGAGGTGTACGACCTCACCAAGATCGACAAGTGGTTCCTGGTGCAGATCGAAGAGATCGTGAAAATCGAACTCGAACTCGACCAGCTCGCCGCCGACAAGGGTGATGCAGCATTGGCTACGCTGGATGCCGACACGCTGCGCACGCTCAAGAAGAAGGGTTTCTCCGACCGCCGCCTGGCCAAGCTGCTCAAGACCACCGAGAAATCGGTGCGCGAAGCACGCCGCGCGCTGAATGTTCGCCCCGTGTACAAGCGCGTGGACACCTGCGCTGCCGAGTTCGCCACCAACACGGCCTACATGTATTCGACCTACGAGGAAGAGTGCGAAGCGGCGCCGACGGACAAGAAAAAGATCATGGTGCTGGGCGGTGGCCCGAACCGCATCGGCCAGGGCATCGAGTTCGACTACTGCTGCGTGCATGCCGCACTGGCCATGCGCGAGGATGGCTACGAAACCATCATGGTCAACTGCAACCCTGAAACGGTTTCGACCGACTACGACACCTCCGACCGCCTGTACTTCGAGCCGCTGACGCTGGAAGACGTGCTCGAGATCGTGGACAAGGAAAAGCCACACGGTGTGATCGTGCAGTACGGCGGCCAGACGCCGCTCAAGCTGGCATTGGGCCTGGAAGCTGAAGGCGTACCCATCATCGGCACCAGCCCCGACATGATCGACGCGGCCGAAGACCGCGAGCGTTTCCAGAAGCTGCTGGGGGACCTGGGCCTGCGCCAGCCGCCCAATGCCACGGCGCGTACCGAAGCCGAGGCGTTGGAAAAGGCCGCCACGCTGGGTTACCCCCTGGTGGTGCGCCCCAGCTACGTGCTGGGCGGCCGCGCGATGGAAATCGTGCACGAGCAGCGCGACCTGGAGCGCTACATGCGCGAGGCCGTCAAGGTGAGCAACGACTCGCCCGTGCTGCTCGACCGCTTCCTGAACGATGCCATCGAGTGCGATGTGGATTGCCTGCGCGACCCCGAAGGCAAGACCTTCATCGGTGGCGTTATGGAGCACATCGAACAAGCCGGCGTGCACTCGGGCGACTCGGCCTGCTCGCTGCCGCCGTACTACCTCAAGCAAGCCACGGTGGACGAGCTCAAGCGCCAGTCTGCTGCCATGGCCGAAGGCCTGAACGTGGTGGGCCTGATGAACGTGCAGTTCGCCATCCAGGAAGTGGATGGCAAGGACGTGATCTACGTGCTGGAGGTCAACCCCCGCGCGTCGCGCACGGTGCCGTTTGTCTCCAAGGCCACCGGCATCCAGCTGGCCAAGGTCGCAGCGCGCTGCATGGCGGGCCAGTCGCTGGCTTCGCAGGGCATCACCAAGGAAGTGACACCGCCTTACTTCAGCGTGAAGGAAGCCGTGTTCCCCTTCGTCAAGTTCCCGGGCGTGGACACCATCCTCGGCCCCGAGATGAAGT
This sequence comes from Acidovorax sp. HMWF018, assembly GCF_003061035.1. NCBI lineage: Bacteria > Pseudomonadati > Pseudomonadota > Betaproteobacteria > Burkholderiales > Comamonadaceae > Acidovorax > Acidovorax sp. HMWF018. The sequence continues at coordinate 66 of NZ_QAIM01000399.1, read as the reverse complement.
CCACAGGCGAGGTGATGGGCGTGGGCAAGACCTTTGGGGAAGCGTTCGTGAAGAGCCAGCTGGGCG
>NZ_QAIM01000398.1:0-1599 GCF_003061035.1 Acidovorax sp. HMWF018 | reverse complement strand
CTTGCCGTCCGCCTGCCCCAGCACCCAGCCTTCTTCCTTGGACAGCAGCGTTGTGACCTTGGGCAGCTCGTGCAGGAACACACCGTGGTATCCGTCATAGGTGAACAGTCCGGATATTCCCTGCGTCAGTGGCCGGCCGCTGCGGCGGCTGAACACCTGGGGTGCTTCGGGGCCGCTGGCCCGCACGACGCTGAAGTCTGCTGGGAGGCTATTGCCCGTGATCAGCAGTTGCTTCAAGCGGCTATATGCCCGCTGCGCTGGGGACATCTGTGCCAGGCGTTGGCGTACCTCCGCCACCAGTGCGGTGTCGACCGGGGTTGACGATATCACCACGCGTTCGTCCATGAGCCGGTCCAGATGGTGAGATAGGCGATCGCCCACGCCCGCCTGCAGCAGTTGCGGCGTCAGGCTGGCGTCCCATTCGTGCCGGATCCATGCCTTCACCGTTCGGGCGTCGAAGCGATCGGCGTCATGGATCATCAGATATGCCTTCAGCGCTTCGTAGCTGGCCTCGGGGTTGCTTGTCGAGGTTTGCTGCAACGAGCGGCGCAACTGCCGCACGATACCGGGCAGCCACGCATCTTCCAGAAGGCGCAGGTAGGTGGTATCTGCTGCTGTCTCTACTTTCGGGACCTGCAGCAGGCCCCAACGCCAACTCAGCGGTGGCGAGCCTGTGTAGCGCTCACTGACGGCGAGGGATTCCGCATGGTCCAGCATCGGCAATAGCGCCACCAGATTTTCCGGGTCGCCCGTTTTGGCCTCTTCGACCGCTTGTCGCAAGGTGCCCACACTGGTCTTTACTTCCTCCAGGTACCCCAGGTTGTTCTGGTGACTGATGCCCCAGGCCAGCGCAGCACCACTCAGTGCCAGAGCCAAGCCGATGAGACCGCCAGCCTGCAGCAGTCGGAGCTGCCGCTCTTTCTTGGCGTTGCGGCCTGTCAACCCCGCTTCGTTGAACATCACCCCCTTGAAGAGGGTTTCGATGAAAAAACTCTTGCCTTGCTGCCCTGCTCCAGGCTTCAGCGGGGTGGCGATGGCGAACCGCCGCTTGAGTGCCGACAGCACACGGTCAAAGGGCATGCCCTCTTGCGTACCGCTGGTGAAATACACGCCACGGAACAGGGGCTTCTCTTTGAAGCGCGAGGATGAAAAAGCCTCCTGCAACGTTTGGTGCACCAGTTCGCGCAGGCCCACAAACTGCTGGGGCAGCCCGTAGATCAGTCCACGCCGGGCAAGATCCGGTTCCGCCAGCAGGCGATGGGGCAACAGGCGATTGATTTGTGCCACCAGCGCGTCGAACTCTGCAGTGAACTGGGCCGTAGGGTCATCGTTGGACGGCACATTCTCTCGGTATTGCTGGGTGAAGCCCCACACCTGGGCGCGCTCGTCGCGCGTCATCTGGCCGAAAAACTCGTTGAAGCCCGCCAGCAGGTCGGCCTTGGTGATCAGTACGTACACCGGGAACTTGATTGCCAGTTCATCGCACAACTCCCCGAGCCGCGCACCGATGGTCTTGGCGAGGCGCGCGCGCTCCGCTTCGGTACTGCTCAAGAGCTCTTGTACGCTGAGCGTCACGATGACGCCATTGATGGGCTGCCG
>NZ_QAIM01000397.1:41690-42071 GCF_003061035.1 Acidovorax sp. HMWF018 | reverse complement strand
CTTCCGCCACCGTCCGCCCCCCGTGCCGCAGCGCGATCTCTTCCACGATCGACAGCCCCAGCCCACAGCCGCCCGCCTTGTCCGACCCGCGCCAGAACCGCGCAAACAGATCGCCCAGATGCTCCGCCGGCACGCCTGGTCCATCGTCCTCCACCACCAGCAGCGCCCAATGCCCGGGCTCTTCGTGGCCCACGCGCACCGTCACCGTGGCGCCGGGGCCCGCGTAGTGCAGCGCGTTGTCGATGAGGTTGTTCAACGCCTCGCGCAGCAGCAGCGGGTGGCCTTGCGCGGGCAGGTGGTCCACGCCTTCGTAGCCCAGGTCCATGCCCTGGGCCAGGGCGCGGGCGGCCCATTCGCGGGCCACCTCGCGGGCCAGGGCGG
>NZ_QAIM01000397.1:41274-41649 GCF_003061035.1 Acidovorax sp. HMWF018 | reverse complement strand
GGCCAGCTCGGTCTGGCCGATCAGGCCGGCGAGCGGCGTGCGCAGCTGGTGGGCGGCGTCGTTCAGAAAACGCTTTTCCTTTTGCTGGCCGCGCGCCACAGTCTCCAGCAGGCGGTTGATGGTGCTGGCCAGCGAATGTACTTCCTGCGGGGCAGAGGTCAGCTCGATGGGCGGCAGCGGTGTGGTGCCCGTGTGGGGCTGTGCGCCTGCACGTTCAATTTGCGCCTCCAGGCGCTTGAGGGGTTGCAGGCCGCGCAGCACGCCGGCGTACACCACGGCGCTCAGGGCCAGGCCCATCAGGCCCATGGGGAACACCATGCGCTCCAGCAGCTCCTGCGCAATGCGCTCGCGCACCGTGAGGCTCTGGGCCACCTG
>NZ_QAIM01000397.1:29369-41251 GCF_003061035.1 Acidovorax sp. HMWF018 | reverse complement strand
GGTGGAGGCGGTGCCATAGTCCACGTCCAGCAAGGCCACGCGCACCGGTTTGTCGTCCACCCGCGCCTGGTACAAAAACGCCTCGCCCACCGCCACATCAACCTGAGCGGGCGGTGCTGGCAGCTGCGCGTTGCCCAGCAAAAAGCGGCCGGGCGGGGACGACACCATGTAGGTGATGCGGTCGGCCGGGTCCTGCTCCAGGATGTCCTGCGCGGCCTTCGGAAAGTCCACCAGCAGCCCGTCGCCAATCGGCTTGATCTGCCGCGCCAGAGCCCGCACCGACTGGGTCAGCGTCTGGTCAATGCCCTTCTCGCCGTTCTGCAGCGCAATGCGCCACGCCAGAAACCCGCCCGATAGCCACAGCACCAGCTGCGGCAGCAGCAGCCACAGCAGCAGCTTGCGTTGAAGAGAGACCCCATGAACGTGGCGCATGTCAGCGAACCCCACTGCGGGAGGTGGTGAAAGCCCGCAACGCGTGACACTGGCGCGGCCGGGGCGCGGGATGCCGAGCAAGGGCCGCCCCGCAGCGAGGGCATCGTCCCCCTGCCCGCGCAGCGCAGCGAAGCGAGAGCGGGGGGAAGGCGCGCAGCGACTCAGGGGGGTGTGCCATCTACGGCTTGTTCAGCATGTACCCCAGCCCCCGGATATTGCGGATCACCAGGTTGGACTGGTCGAGCTTCTTGCGCAGGCGGTGCACATACACCTCCAGTGCATTGGAGTTCAGCGGGGCGGCGGTCTGGCCGGGCTCGGGCGGGCTGGCGCGCCAGGCGGCCAGCACGTCGTCGCGGGTGACGACTTCGCCACAGCGGTGGGCCAGCAGCTCCAGCAGCTCCCACTCGCGCTGGGTCAGCTCCAGCAGGTCGCCATTCAGGGCCGCGGCATGGCTGGCGTGGTCCAGCACCAGCGGGCCGATGGTCGTGCTGGCAACGCCGGCCGCGCTGCTGGCCTGGGTGAAGGCGGGCTGGCGCGCGCGGCGCAGCATGGCCTGCAGGCGGGCCTGCAGCTCCTGCATGTTGAAGGGCTTGGTGATGTAGTCGTCGGCCCCGGCGTTCAGGCCCAGCACGCGGTCGTCGACGCCGTCGCGGGCGGTGAGGATCAGCACCGGCAGGCCGGCGATGTGCGCGCGGGCCCAGGTCAGCAGCTCCATGCCGTCGGCGCCGGGCAGGCCCAGGTCCAGGATGATGCCGTCCACCGCCTGCGTCTGCAAAAGCGCCATGGCCTGCGCCACGCTGCTGGCGGTGCAGACGCTGTAATCGAGTTGCTTGAGCTGGCCGGTGAGAGCGTCGAGCAGGAGGGCGTCGTCTTCGACAATCAGTATCGTGGCCATGGATTGAGCATAACAAAGGCCCCCGCAACGGCCCCGCTGTGGGGCCGCTGCGACTCTCAGGGAAAGCCCTGAGAATTAAATTAATTATTGTAATTAAAGTACCGACTGCGCTGAACGGCACCGGTATCACGGCGCAGCAACGGATTCTGGAAAACAACGTCGAGGAGACAAGGGTATGTGGAAGATGACAAAGATCGCCGCACTGGCGGTGGGCCTGGCGGCCGCGATGTCTGCCAGCGCAGGCGAGGTCGAGGTCCTGCACTACTGGACATCGGGCGGCGAGGCCAAGTCGGCTGCCGAGCTCAAGAAGATCATGCAGTCCAAGGGCCACACCTGGCGCGACTTTGCTGTGGCCGGTGGTGGTGGCGACAGCGCCATGACGGTGCTCAAGAGCCGCGTGATCTCGGGCAACCCGCCCTCGGCCGCCCAGGTCAAGGGCCCGGCCATCCAGGAATGGGCGTCCGAAGGCGTACTGGCCAATGTCGATGCCCTGGCCAAGACCGAGAAGTGGGACGATGTGCTGCCCAAGGTGGTCGCCGACGTGATGAAGTACAAGGGCAGCTACGTGGCCGCCCCCGTCAACGTGCACCGCGTGAACTGGCTGTGGGCCAGCTCCGATGCGCTCAAGAAGGCGGGCGTGGCCAGCATGCCCAAGACCTGGGACGAGTTCTTTGCCGCCGCCGACAAGCTCAAGGCCGCAGGCCTGGTCCCCGTGGCGCATGGCGGCCAGAACTGGCAGGACTTCACGACCTTTGAATCCGTGGTGCTGGGCGTGGGCGGTGCCAAGTTCTACCAGGACGCGCTGGTCAAGCTGGACGACAAGGCCATCAACAGCGACACCATGAAGAAGTCGCTGGAGACCTTCCGCCGCATCAAGACCTACACCGACCCCGGCGCTCCCGGCCGCGACTGGAACCTGGCCACGGCCATGCTCATCCAGGGCAAGGCGGGCTTCCAGCTGATGGGCGACTGGGCCAAGGGCGAGTTCATCGCGGCCAACAAGGCGCCGGGCAAGGACTTCCAGTGCGCAGCGGCACCGGGCACGGCCAATGCGTTCACCTTCAACGTGGACTCGTTCATCCTGTTCAAGCTCAAGGACGCAGCAGCACAAAAGGCGCAGAGCGACCTGGCCAGCTCCATCATGAGCCCAGAGTTCCAGGAGGTGTTCAACCTCAACAAGGGCTCGATCCCTGTGCGCACCGGACAGAAGATGGACAAGTTTGACGACTGCGCCAAGCTGTCCAGCAAAGACTTTGCCGACACTGCCAAGAGCGGTGGCCTGGTGCCCAGCGTGGCCCATGGCATGGCGATTGCGCCTGCCACCGAAGGGGCGATCAAGGATGTCGTCAGCCAGTTCTGGAACGACGACAAGGTGAGCGTCGCCGACGCCATGAAGAAGATCGCGGCCGCCGCGAAGACCAAGTAAGCCGTGTACGACACACGTACCTACACGCACTAAAAAACCAACCCCAGAGGGATCCCATCATGAAGACAAGAAACCGCCTCACGGCGGTGGCTTTGGCCGCCGCATGCGCGAATGGCGCCTTTGCTATGGACGTAGCAGGCTTTGAGTTCAACGGCTACTCCCGCGGTGGCCCGGTGTTCAACCACTCCGACGGCGTCAAGGGCAACCTGACGCTGGGCGGCGAGCTGCAAAAGTACCGCCTGGGTAACGAAGGTGACAACGGCATCGAAGTCAACTTTGCCAAGGGCTTCGAGGCCGGTGGCATCAACTGGAAGGTGAACTACATGCCCGCCAAGTGGGGCAGTGGCGACATCAGCACCGCACAGGCGTTTGTGGAAATGAGCGGCTTCTCCTTCTCGCCCGAAGCCAAGTTCTGGGTCGGCCAGCGCCGCCTGCGGATCCAGGACGTGCACATCGTCGACAACTTCCTGCTGAACTACGGCGACAACATCGGTGCCGGTGTGACCGACGTGCCCGTGGGTGGCATGAAGCTGGGCGTGGGCGTGTTCTCCGGCGACAAGTTTGACGGCGGCCTGCCCAACAACGTGAAGGCACACCGCATCAACGCCGACCTGTCTGACATCAACACCAACCCCGGCGGCAAGCTGCGGGTGCTGCTGACGGCTGTGGGGGGCAAGAACCAGGTGGGCGGCGGCTCGGGCTCCGGCATTTCGTTGATGCACACGCAGAAGGAGTTCCTGCTGCCCAGCATCACCAACACGCTGTACCTGCAGACATCGCGCGGCCATGCCCGCATCGACGGGCAGTTTGAAGCCATCGAGGGCACCAGCGCAGGCAAGCGCGCCACCCGCATCGCCGACTCCATCAACTGGCAAAGCGGCCCGTTTGGCGGCCAGGCCCTCATTGGCTACCAGACCAACAAGGCTGACCTGACCGGCGTGGAGACCAAGGACTTCTCGCTGGGCGGCCGTGGCTCGTACGCGTTCACCAAGAACTTCAAGGGCCTGGTGGAACTGTCCACCACTACCCGCAAGGGCAGTGGTCCGGACCAGCGCCTGTCCAAGGTCACGCTGGCGGGGGCCCTGGCACTGAATGAAGACTTCTGGTCGCGTCCCGAGCTGCGTCTGTATGTGACCAAGGCCAACTGGAACCAGGCGGCGGCGGTGGCCAACGCAGGCACCTTTGGCGCCAATGGCAAGACCTCGCGCACGCTGGTGGGCGTGCAGTACGAGGTGTGGTGGTAAGAGTGTGAGTAGCGAGTTAGTTTGAGGTAAACACTTTGTTCATTGGGGGGTGCTCTGAGCGCATCCCCCTTTTTTCATGTGACACAAAGTGGATGTGTGAATGAGTGAAACGGTGGTTGAGTGATTGATCGAGATACCGCGTACAGCGCCTACCGCGCACGCAGCGTGTGCCGTGCGTACGCAAGAGAGATTCGCAAGCAATGAAGAATTCCTTTGAAACCTGGCTGCCCAGGCTGGTGGTGACCCCGGCGTTTGTGCTGGGTTTTGCCTTCATCTATGGCCTCATGGTGTGGAACGGCGTGCTCAGCCTCACCGCATCGCGCATGCTGCCCAACTACGAATGGGCGGGCCTGGCGCAGTACGAGCGCCTGTGGGAGATGGACCGCTGGTGGGTGGCCCTGAAGAACCTGGGCATTTTTGGCGTGGGCTATGTGGGTGGCTCTCTGGTGATTGGTGTGGTGCTGGCCGTGCTGCTGGACCAGAAGATCCGCGCCGAGGGCGCGCTGCGCACCATTTACCTGTACCCCATGGCGCTGTCGTTCGTGGTGACCGGCACGGCCTGGAAGTGGCTGCTCAACCCCGGCCTGGGCATCGAAAAAATGGTGCGCGACTGGGGCTTCACGAACTTTGAATTTGGCTGGCTGGTGGACACCGAGATGGCCATCTACTGCGTGGTCATCGCCGGCATCTGGCAGAGCGCCGGTTTTGCCATGGCGCTGTTCCTCGCCGGGCTGCGCGGCATTGACGACAGCATCATCAAGGCCGCGCAGGTCGATGGCGCCTCGCTGCCGCGCATCTACTGGCGCATCGTGCTGCCTGCGCTGCGGCCGGTGTTTTTCTCCACGCTCATGGTGCTGTCGCACCTGGCCATCAAGAGCTTTGACCTGGTGATGGCGCTGACGGCCGGCGGCCCCGGCTTTGCTACCGATGTGCCCGCCACCTTCATGTACACCATGTCGTTCTCGCGCGGCCAGATCGGGCTGGGCGCGGCCAGTGCCACCATGATGCTGGCCACCGTGGCGGCTCTGGTGATTCCTTACCTTTACAGCGAACTGCGGAGCAAACCCCATGACCGCTAAGCCCTCTGTGTTTCCGTCCGTGGGCCGCCTGCTGGTCTATGGCGTGCTGGCCCTGGCCACCGCGTTCTTTCTGCTGCCGCTGTACGCCATGCTGGTCACCTCGTTCAAGGACGCCGAGGAGATCCGTAGCACCTCGCTGCTGGCACTGCCCGCGGCGCTGAATTGGTCGGCCTGGGGCACGGCCTGGCAGAGCGCCTGCACGGGCGTGGACTGCAACGGACTGCGCCCGTTCTTCTGGAACTCGGTGGCCATGGCCGTGCCGGCCGTGCTGATCTCCACCGTGTGGGGCGCGCTCAACGGCTATGTGCTGAGCCTGTGGAAGTTTCGCGGCAGCGACACCTTGTTTGGCCTGCTGCTGTTTGGCGTGTTCATGCCCTTCCAGGTCGTGCTGCTGCCCATGAGCCAGGTGCTGGGCTGGCTGGGGCTGTCCAGTTCCATCACCGGGCTGGTGCTGGTGCACTGCCTGGCCGGGCTGGCGGGTACCACGCTGTTCTTTCGCAACTACTACGCGGCCATCCCCAAGGAGCTGGTGAACGCCGCACGCATGGACGGCGCCAGTTTCTGGCAGATCTTCTGGCGCATCGTGCTGCCGCTGTCCACGCCCATCGTCATGGTCACGCTGATCTGGCAGTTCACCAACATCTGGAACGACTTCTTGTTCGGCGTGGTGTTCTCGGGCACCGAGTCCAAGCCCATCACCGTGGGTCTGAACAACCTGGCCAACACCAGCAGCAGCGTGAAGGCCTACAACGTGGACATGGCGGCCGCCATCATCGCGGGCCTGCCCACGATGGTGATCTATGTGCTGGCGGGTAAATTTTTTGTGCGCGGGCTGACGGCCGGCGCGGTGAAGGGATAAATCATGGCGTCATCACTCGACATTGCAGGCATCAACAAGCGCTTTGGCAAGGGCGACAAGAGCGTGGAAGTGCTGCGCAAGGTGGACATCCACGTCGCGCCCGGCGAGTTCCTCATTCTGGTCGGCCCCTCGGGCTGCGGCAAGTCCACGCTGCTCAACATCATTGCGGGGCTCGATGAACCCACTGAGGGCGAGATCCGCATTGGCGGCAAGAACGTGGTGGGCATGCCCCCGCGCGACCGCGACATCGCCATGGTGTTCCAGAGCTATGCGCTGTACCCCACGCTGAGCGTGGCCGACAACATCGGCTTTGCGCTGGAGATGCGCAAGATGCCCAAGGCCGAGCGCCAAAAGCGCATCGATGAAGTCGCTGCCATGCTGCAGATCAGCCACCTGCTGGACCGCCGGCCCAGCCAGCTCTCGGGCGGTCAGCGCCAGCGTGTGGCCATGGGGCGGGCACTGGCGCGCCAGCCGCAACTGTTCCTGTTCGACGAGCCGCTGTCCAACCTGGACGCCAAGCTGCGCGTGGAGATGCGCGCCGAAATCAAGCGCCTGCACCAGGCCAGCGGCATCACCAGCGTGTACGTCACACACGACCAGGTCGAGGCCATGACGCTGGGCTCGCGCATCGCGGTGATGAAGGGCGGTGTGGTGCAGCAGCTGGGCACGCCGGACGACATCTACAACCGCCCGGCCAACACCTATGTGGCCACCTTCATCGGCTCGCCCACCATGAACCTGCTGCGCGGTGCGGCCACGGGCGGGCAGTTTGGCATTCAGGGCGCAGCGCTGAACCTGGCGGCCCCCGCCAGTGCCAACGAGGTGCTGCTGGGCGTGCGCCCCGAGCACCTGGTGATGCAGGAGACGGCCCCGTGGCGCGGCCGCGTCAGCGTGGTGGAGCCCACGGGCCCCGACACCTATGTGATGGTGGACACGGCCGCAGGCAGCGTCACGCTGCGCACCGACGCCCAGACCCGCGTGCAGCCCGGCGACGCCGTGGGCCTGGCGGTAGAGCCCGCCAACGCCCACTGGTTTGACGCCAGCAGCGAGAATCGGCTGGCGTGAGCCGCGCGGCGCAAGTGCCGCCGGATCGTTGCATGTAGTGTGCTGTCCCGCAAATAGCTGCACATGAAATCGCGTCCTCACCCCCAGGGCGGCGTTGCAAATCCTCGCGATAGCTACGGCTATCACTGCGGTTTGCGCCTTGCTCTGGGCGCGATGTCATCGATTTCATTTCGTGCAGCTATTTGTGGGACAGCACACTGGTTGCTATTGAAATAATAGCTGTTAGCGCATGTTCTACTAGCGCTAGCAGCTGTTTTTGCTTAAAAACACCGCATGACACCCCTGCGCCTGCTGGCCGACATTGGCGGCACCAACATTCGCCTGGCCTGGCAAGACCAGCCCGATGGCCCCCTGCACGACACCCGTGTGCTGCCCTGCGCACAGTTCCCCACGGTGGACGCCGCACTGGCGGCCTACCTGGCCGAAGTGAACATCGCCACCCCGCGCGAGGCGGCGTTTGGCATCGCCAACCCGGTCACGGGAGACGCCATCCGCATGACCAACCACAGCTGGAGCTTCTCGCAGCGCGCCGTGCGCGAGGCGTTTGGTTTTGAGCGGCTTGTGGTCATCAACGACTTCACCGCACTCGCGCTGGCGCTGCCCCTGCTCACGCCCGAGCAGCTGCGCCCCGTGGGCGGCGGTGTGGCCGTGCCGGGCGCTGCGATTGCGCTGCTGGGCCCGGGCACGGGCCTGGGCGTGTCGGGCCTGGTGTTTCCGCCCGGCTCGAGCCTGGGGGTGCCGCTGTCCGGCGAGGGCGGCCATGTCACGCTGGCCGCGCAGACCCAGCGCGAGTTCGATGTGCTGGGCATTCTGCAAGAGCGCTACGGCCACGTGTCGGCCGAACGCGCCGTGTGTGGCGCCGGGCTGGTGGACCTGTACCACGCGCTGCGCCGGCTGGCCCAGCGCGGTGGCAAGGAAGTCAGCTCCGCCGCGCAGGTGACCGAGCTGGCACTGCAGGCCAACGACCCGCTGGCGCTGGAGGCGCTGGAGCTGTTCTGCGGCTTTCTGGGCAGTGTGGCGGGCAACCTGGCGCTCACGCTGGGTGCGCGCGGTGGCGTGTACCTGGGCGGCGGCATGGTGCCGCGACTGGGCACGTGGTTTGACCAGTCCCCGTTCCGCGCACGGTTTGAATCCAAAGGGCGCTTCCAGTCCTATCTGGCGACCATTCCCTGCTGGGTCATCGACCCCAGCGCCACGCCCGCGCTGTTTGGCGCATCGCGCGCGCTGGACATTGCGGGCTCGGACGCATGAGCAGCAACAGCGCACCACCGCCCATGCTCCGCCCCACAGGTGTGCACCATGTGGCCATCATCGCCAGCGACTACGCCCGCTCCCGCCGCTTCTACACCGAGGTGCTGGGCTTGCAGGTGGTGCACGAGCACTACCGCGCCGAGCGGCAGTCGTACAAGCTGGACCTGCAACTGCCCGATGGCACGCAGGTGGAGCTGTTTTCCTTTCCTGAACCGCCTGCACGCCCGTCCTACCCCGAGGCCTGTGGCCTGCGCCACCTGGCCCTGCGCGTGGCCGACATGGCGGCCAGTGTCGCTGCCCTGGCGGCACATGGCGTGGCCGTGGAGCCGGTGCGCACGGACCCGTTCACCGGGGCGCTGTTCACCTTTTTTGCCGACCCGGACGGGTTGCCGATCGAGCTGGTGGAAGAGGGCAGGGCGCGGTAACCTGCACATCGCTGCAACGCCACAGCAACACGGAGTGGCCATTGCGCTGGCGCAGAGAGTGCGGACCTGCCCCCCTGGATACGGCCCTATTTCAACCACGCCTTGACGCGCGCCGACAACGCCTCGGTGCTAATGCCGTAGCGGTCGTGCAGCGTGGGCAGGGCCCCCGCATCCAGGTAGGCATCGGGCAGCCCCGCCAGGCGGAACCGCGCGGGCTGTACGCCGTTCTGCAGCAGCGCGCTGGCCACAGCCTCGCCCAGGCCGCCAACCATCGAATGGTTCTCGGCCACCACCACCAGGCGCGGCTTGCGCTGCACCTCGGCCAGGATGGTTGCGGTGTCCAGGGGCTTGATGGTGGGGCAGTGCAGCACGCCCACGCCGATGTTGTCGGCCTGCAGCGCCTTGGCCACCTCTAGCGCGCGCATGGTCAGGAAGCCGCTGGAAATGATGAGCACCTCGTCGCCATCCATCAGGCGCTTTGCTTTGCCCAGTTCGAACTGGTAGTCGTATTCGTCCAGCACCAGCGGCACATTGCCGCGCAGCAGGCGCATGTAGACGGGGCCGTTGTGCGCCGCCATTTGCGGCACGGCCTGCTCGATGTCGAGCGCATCGCAGGGGTCGATGATGGTCAGGCCCGGGATGCCGCGCATCATGGCCAGGTCTTCGGTGGCCTGGTGGCTGGGGCCATAGCCGGTGGTCAGGCCGGGCAGCGCGCAGCACATCTTCACGTTCAGATTTTCTTCGGCAATCACCTGGTGGATGAAGTCGTACGCGCGGCGCGTGCCAAACACGGCGTAGGTGGTGGCGAAGGGAATCAGCCCTTCCTTGGCCATGCCGCCTGCCGCACCCATCAGCAGCTGTTCGGCCATGCCCATCTGGTAGAAGCGCTCGGGGTAGGCCTGTGCGAACAGGTGCAGGTCGGTGTACTTGGCCAGGTCGGCGGTCATACCCACGATCTCGGGGCGGGTGGCGGCCAGTTCGACCAAGGCCTTGCCAAACGGTGCGGCCTTGACGCGCTGCCCCTCGCCCGCGATGGAGGCGATCATGGCGGAGGTGGTCAGGCGCGTTTTTTTCTCGGCAACGGTGTTCATGCGGCGGCTCCTTCGGGGGCGTTCTGGTCGAGGATGGCGAGGGCCTGCTGCCACTCGGGCGGATCGACGCGGATGAAATGGTTTTTGTCGCGCGTCTCCAGGAAGGGAACGCCCTTGCCCATGAGCGTGTTGAACAGGATCACGCGCGGCTTGGGCTCTGTCAGATTTCGCGCGGTGTCAAAGGCCGCCAGCACGGCAGCCAGGTCGTTGCCATCGACACGCTGCACATGCCAGCCAAAGGCCAGCCATTTGTCGGCCAGGGGCTCGAAGCCCAGCACCTGGCTGCTGGGACCGTCTGCCTGCTGGTTGTTGATGTCCACCAGGCAGATCAGGTTGTCGAGCTGGTGGTGGGCCGCCGACATGGCGGCCTCCCAGGTAGAGCCTTCGTCCAGCTCGCCGTCGCTCATGGAGTTGTAGACGAACGCGGGATTCTTTTTCTGCTTCAGGCCCAGCGCCATGCCCACACCGATCACCAGGCCCTGGCCCAGAGAGCCGCCCGAGATTTCCATGCCCGGTGTGTACGTGGCCATACCGCTCATGGGCAGGCGGCTGTCGTCGCTGCCGTAGGTTTCGAGTTCCTCCTGCGGAATCACGCCGGCTTCGATCAGCGCCGCGTAGTGGGCGATGGCGTAGTGCCCGTGCGAGAGCAGAAAGCGGTCGCGGCCCTCCCAGGTGGGGTCTTGGGGTTGCAGGTTCAGCGCGTGGCCGTAGGCCACGGCCAGCACGTCGGCCCAGCCCAGGGCCTGGCCGATGTAGCCCTGGCCCTGAACCTCACCCATGCGAACGGCGTAGCGGCGGATGCGATGGGCGCACCGGGCCAGCGCCTGCAGTTTGTCTGCGGCGGAAGTCATGGAGTTCTCCTGTGTGAAAGCGGGGAAGAAAAGCGGTCAGCGAAGGATCGAGGCCGGCACGTAAGACACCAGAGCCAGCACCAGGAAGGCCACAAAGTAGAACGGCCCCAGCTCGCGCACCGTCTGGCCCACCTTGACCTTGGCCAGTGCGCTGGTGATGAACAGCGTGGTGCCCACCGGCGGGGTGTAGAGGCCCACAGCCAGGTTCACCACCATCATGATTCCCAGCTGCACCGGGTCCATGCCAATGCTTTCGGCCAGGGGCAGGAACACCGGGGTCAGCAGCAACACGGCGGCGGGCAGGTCGATGAACATGCCGATGAACAGCATCAGCAGGTTCATGATCAGAATCACGATCCAGCCCTGGCTCACGTTCTGCTGGATCCAGTGGGCCACACCCGTGGGCATCTGGTCATAGGTCAGCAGCCAGCCGATGGCGGCAGAGGCCATGATCACCAGCAGCACCACGCCGGTCGCCAGGCCCGCATGCACCACGGCATCGTTCAGCCGCTTGAGCGACAGGTCGCGGTACACCACCACCGACACCGCAGCGGCGTACAACGTGGACAAAACGGCCACCTCGGTGGGTGTGGCAATGCCAAAGCGCAGGAACAACACGATCAGAACCGGCAGCAGCAACGCGGGCGACGAGTACAGCAGGTGCACGCGGAATTCACTCCAGTTGATGGGGGTGGTGTCGCGTGGGAAGTTGCGGCGCTTGCCGACCCACCAGCACATGAACATGAAGCCCACGCACATCAGGATGCCAGGCAGGATGCCTGCGACAAACAGTGCCGCGATGGAGGCATTGGCCGTCAGCGCGAACAGGATCATCGGGATCGAGGGCGGGATCAGGATGTCGATGGTGGCCGCTGCAGCCAGCGTGGCGGCAGAAAAAGCGGGCGGATAGCCCAGGCGCTTGTGCCAGGGAATCAGCAGCGAGCCGATGGCCGAGGCATCGGCCACGGCCGAACCCGACACCCCGCCGAACAGCGTGGACGACAGCACGCCCACCTGCGCGGGCCCGCCGTGAAAGCGGCCGATCAGCGTGCTGAGCACGCCCACCAGCGCAGCCCCCAGGCGGCCGCCCATCATGAGCGAGCCGGTGAGCATGAAGAACGGGATCGCGATCAGCGGAAAGCTCTGCACCTGCGCCACCATCTGCTGCACCAGCAGGTCGAGCGGCACGCGGTCGGAGGTGGCGGCGGCCGCCATGGCCGCGACCAGCAGCGCATGGGCAATGGGCATGGCCAGCACGGCCGCA
>NZ_QAIM01000397.1:0-29359 GCF_003061035.1 Acidovorax sp. HMWF018 | reverse complement strand
CAAAAAGAATGAGGGCGCTCATGGTGAGTTCCTTGGCAGGGGTGGCGGGGCTTACCAGTGCGCCTCGGGTACGGCGGTCTCGGCACCGGGGGCGCTGGGCACCGGCGGGGTGGCCCAGGCGTTCCAGGCCGACTTGAGCGCCAGCAACGCCAGCATCACCAGTCCACCCATCACGCAGCCATAGGTAAGCGACCCGGGCACCTGCAGGATGGGCGACTTCTCGTCGTGCACGATCTCCAGCATCTGAAAGGTGGCCCGGGCGAGCGTGCCGTACAGCGCTGCCACCACCAGCCAGCTGCCGATGGCCGCCCAACGGCGCAGCGCGGGCGGTACGGCGTCCATCAGAAAGCTGGTGGTGATGTGGGCACCGTGCGCTGCCGCCAGCACTACGCCAGACATGACCAGCCACGGAAACAGCAGCTCCGGCACCTCATTGGCCCATTGCAGGCTGGTGCCGGTGGCGTAGCGCAACACGGTGTTGGCCACCAGGATGATGAAGATGACGGACGTGCTGATCCACAGCAGCACTCGGCATACGCCGACAACGGCCCATTCGATGAGGTTCATCGGGAGACTCCTTGGGCTGCAGGGCTGGGGCCCGTGCAGCGGCTTCGGGGGAAATGAGGACAGGCGCCGCAGCGCCCCGAACGATCAGCGCGCGGCGGCGATGACTTTCTTGAGGTACGGGCCGATGGGCGTGGTCAGCCACTTGGCGTCCACCGCAGCCGTGGCCTTGGCAAACGCGGCCTTGTCCACCGTGGTCACCTGCACGCCCTTGGCCTTGAGGTCGTCCAGCAGCTTGTCGTCGGCCTCTTGCGACATCTTGCGCTGCAGTGTCGTGGCCTCGGCAGCCGCTTCGGTCACGGCCTTACGGTCGGCGTCGGACAGGCGGTCCCAGGTGCGCTTGCTCATCAGGAACGGCGTCATCTGGAACATGTGGCTCGTCAGTGCCAGGTGCTTTTGCACTTCGTACAGCTTGCTGGCGTGGATGTTGACCAGCGGGTTCTCCTGCCCATCGACCACGCCCTGCTGCAGCGCCACGTACAGCTCGGCAAACTTGATCTGCTGTGCCTCGGCACCCAGCGCTTGCATGATGTCCACCAGCACTGCGTCAGGCGGGGTGCGCATCTTCAAGCCCTTCATGTCTTCGACCTTGGTGATGGGGCGTTTGCTGTTGGTCATGTGGCGGATGCCGTTGTCCCAATAGCCCAGCACCACCATGCCCTTGTCGGCCGACTTCTGTGCGAGCTCCTGGCCCAGTGGGCCGTCAAGCAGCTTGAAAGCCTGCGCGGGGGTGGAGAACATGAACGGCATGCCGTAGGCGGCGTACTCGGGCACGGCCACCGACACGGCGCCTTGCGAGTTCGCCGTCATGTCCAGCGCGCCGGTGCGCACGGCCGTGACCATGGCAGCGTCGTCGCCCAGCTGGGCGGAGGGCGCCACCTGCACCTCGATGCGGCCTGCGGTCTTGGCCTTGAGGGTTTCAGCGAATTTGACAGCGGCCTCGTGGCGCGGATTGCCGGGGGCAGCGCCATGGCCCAGCGTGAGCTTCATGGTCTGCGCCTGCGCGAGCCCGGGCAGTGCCACCGCCAAAGCAGCGGCTGTCAGCAGGGTGCGGGTGAAGGTTTTGCGTTGCATGGTTTGTCTCCTGGTTTATGTTTGTTGAGAGGTCGTGAGGCGGTCAGTGGATCAGCATGCCGCCGTTCACATCGAGCGTGATGCCGGTGCAATAAGTCGAAAGCGGGCTGGCGAGAAACACGCAGGCTCCGGCAATGTCATCGGCCCGGCCCAGGCGGGCGAGTGGAATGGTTTCCGCGATCTCGGTCTTTTTCTCTTCGGTCAGCTTGCCCTTGATGATGTCCGTGCCGATCAGGCCGGGGGTGATGCAGTTGACGCGGATGTTCTCGGGACCAAACTCGCGGGCCATGGCGCGGGCCAGGCCCAGCACACCTGCTTTGGCGGCCGAGTAGTGGGGCCCGCCCAGAATGCCGCCGCCGCGCTGGGCCGACACCGACGAGATGCAGATGATGGAGCCGCTTTGCTGTGCACGCAGCGTGGGCAGCACAGCCTGGGACATGTACAGCGTGCCACGCAGGCTGACGTTGAGAATGCGGTCGTAGTCGGCGCCCGTGATCTCCAGCGTCTTGACGGGCTGGGTGATGCCCGCGTTGTTGACCAGCGTGTCGATGCGGCCGAAATGGGCATACACCTGGGCGGCGGCGGCATCGCACGATGCTTTGTCGGTCACATCGGCCACCAGGCCCAGGTGGCCCTCGCCCAGCCGCGCGGCGGCGCCTGCGGGGTCGGCGGCTTCAAGGTCGAGGATGGCGACTTTGGCGCCTTGCTCGGCCATCAGGCGGGCGGTGGCAAACCCGAGGCCGTTGAGTCCCGCCCCTCCGGTAATGATGGCAACCTGGTTCTTGAGCAGCATGTGTTTTGTCTCCTGTGGTGTGAAGGTGCAGGAGACTTGCACGCTGCCGGTGAGGGCGGCTGTCGAAGCGGTGTCTCCTGTTCTGGGAGCCGATTCTCAAAGCCGCTCAAGATGATGACAAGCGATGAATCATCAGCGTAAGATGACATTCCGTCATCTAACGTCAGGGTTCACCCCATGCCCACCTTGCCGCCCATTGCCAATCTGCAGGCCTTCGAGGCCGTGGCACGCCGCCGCAGCTTTGCACTGGCAGCGGCGGAGTTGAACCTCACGGCCTCGGCCATCAGTCACCAGGTTTCGCGACTGGAGGCACAGCTGGACATCCGCCTGTTCGAACGCAGCGCCCACGGGGTGCGCCTGAGCCCTGCGGGCGAGCACTACCTGATGCACGTGGGTGCAGCGCTCAACGCCATCGCCACGGCCACGGACGATCTGCGTCATGGCATCCGCAACAGCCTGTATGTGCACTCGGCACCCAGCATTGCCAGTCTGTGGCTCATGCCGCGCCTGCACCACTTTGCACAGGCCTACCCGGAGATATCGCTCAACCTCTCGGCCGCCCACACACCCAGCGATTTCGCACTGGGCCAGGCCGACATCGACATCCGCTACGGCATTCCGCAGTGGGGCGATCTGGTGGTGGAGCCGCTGTTCGAGGAGGCGATCGTGCCGCTGGCCAGCCCGGCCTTCATCAAGGCGCACAAGCTCAAGCGCGCAGAGCAGTTGCTGGACCTGCCGCTGATCCAAAGCAACGTCAGCATCGTGCAGTGGTCCGACTGGTTTGGCCGGTTCACCAAGCTGCGGGCACCCGACCGTTTCTCCCTGCGGTTTGACCGCGCCCAGATGTCCCTGGACGCCGCCACACAGGGCCTGGGCGTGGCGCTAGAGAGCGCCGTCAACGCGGGTGGGCACCTGGCCGATGGCAGGCTGAAGGCCCCGTTCGGCATGGACCAGGCCGTGCGGGTGAAGGCGCATTTCGCCGTGTACCCCGAGCGGCACGCCAAGCGCCCAGCGGTGGAGGCGTTTCTGTCGTGGCTGCACAGCGAGGCTGCGCAGACCTAAGAAAACAAGGCCCGGCGGCCGAGGCTGCGAAGGTCTGCAGCCGCCGGACGCGAGGCTCTCACATCTCCTCGCTCCAGCAATACCCGTCGCGCGCAATCATCGCGCTGGCCGCACGCGGGCCCCAGCTGCCTGCGGGGTAGGGTCGGGGGCCTGCCGGGTCGTTCTTCCAATACTGCAGGATGGGTTCCACCCAGCGCCAGGCTTCTTCCTGCTCGTCGCTGCGCACAAACAGGTTCAGGCGGCCAGCGATCACATCGAGCAGCAGGCGCTCGTAGGCGCCCACGCGCTCGGTGCCAAAGCGCTGGTCAAAGTCCAGGTTCAGGTGCACCTGCGACAGCGCGGGCTCGGTCTGGTGCTGGGCGGCGCCCTGCGCCATCAGGTGCAGCTCCAGCCCATCCTTGGGCTGCAAATTGATCACCAGCCGGTTGGCGGCGCCTGCGGGCGTCTTGAAGATGGGGTGGGGAACGGGGCGGAAGTTGATGACGATGTGCGCGTCGCGCCCCGCCAGCCGCTTGCCGGTGCGGATGTAGAACGGCACACCCGCCCAGCGCCAGTTGCTGATCTCGGTGCGCAGCGCCACAAAGGTTTCGGTGGTGCTGCTGGCGGCCACGCCTTTCTCTTGCGCGTAGCCGGGCACGGGCTGGCCCTGGTGGTTGCCGGCCGCGTACTGCCCACGGATCACGTGCTGGCCGATGGTCTCCAGCGTCCAGGGCTTGAGCGACTGCAGCACCTTGAGCTTTTCGTCACGGATCGCGTTGGCGCTGGAGTTGATGGGGGGCTCCATTCCGATCGCGCACAGCAGCTGCAGCGCGTGGTTCTGCACCATGTCGCGCAGTGCGCCGGTCTGGTCGTAGAACGCGCCGCGCGACTCCACACCCAGCTCCTCGGCAATCGTGATCTGGATGTTGGCAATGGTTTCGCGGCGCCACAGGGGCTCGAACAGCGCGTTGCCAAAACGCAGCGCAAACAGGTTCTGGACGGACGGCTTGCCCAGGTAGTGGTCGATGCGGAAGACCTGCTCTTCCTTGAGCACGCGGCGCAGCGTGTCGTTGATCGCGCGGTTGGACTGCAGGTCGTGGCCCAGGGGCTTTTCCAGCACCACGCGGGTGGTGGGGCCGTTCAGGCCCACGGCGGCGATCTGTTCACACACATTGGTGAACAGGCTGGGGGCTGTGGCCACATACATCACCACCGAGTCGGCTCCGCGCGCCTTCAGCGTCTCGGCCAGGCGCTCGTAGTCCTGGGTTTTGGACAAGTCCATGCGCAGGTAGTGCAGCAGCGCGGCGAAGCGTGCAAACTCGTCCGGGCTGGGGCGCTTGGCCAGCTCCACGCTGTCGAACCGCGACTGGATCAGGCTGCGGTATTGTTCGTCGCTCAGATCATCACGTGCCACCGCGATGATGCGCCCCCCCTCAGGCAGCGTGCCATGCCGAAAGGCCTGAAACAATGCGGGCATGAGCTTGCGCCAGGCGAGGTCGCCGGTGCCGCCGAACAGGACGAGGTCAAAACTCATGGTGTCTCCGTGATGGGGTGGTTCGTTTTGTTGCGTGGGATTGTAATCACGTTACATGATTTTCTAAAGAGGAGTGCCTTGTATCTACTGCATGTAACCCAAAAGAACCTGTTAATAGGCCACTTTGTCGTGTAATCAAGTTACTATCTCGGCGCTTTTTTCACCTTACCCGTTTGATGACCATGCCTCTCCGTTGCGACCAGTCTGCGCTGTGGCCCCAGTTGGCCGCCCACTACGCTTCCTACGGCCAGCACCTGGACATGCGCCAGGCGTTTGCGCAGGATGCCCAGCGGTTTGCAGCCTTCAGCCAGTCGGCTCCGCATGTGTTTGCTGACCTGTCCAAGAACCTGTGGGACCGCGATACCGAAGCCCTGCTGCTGGATCTGGCCCGCGACTGCGGCCTGGTGCAACACCGTGATGCGATGTTTGCAGGCGAGGCCATCAACACCACCGAAAACCGCGCCGTGCTGCACACACTGCTGCGCCGCCCGTTAGGCGTGGCCCTGCCCGGTGATGTGCCCGAGACTGCAAAGCGCCTGGCCGACGTGCACCACACGCTTGATGCCATGCTGCAGTATGCCGAGCAGGTGCGCAGCGATGCCGCCATCACCGACGTGGTGAACATTGGCATCGGCGGGTCGGACCTGGGTCCGCACATGGCCGTGCGCGCGCTCGAAGAGTTCCGCATCCCCAGCAAGCGCTTTCACTTTGTGTCTAACGTGGACGGGCACGAGCTGCACCACGTGCTCAAGGGCCTACGGCCTGAGAGCACGCTGTTCCTGGTCGCGTCCAAGACGTTTACCACGGCCGAGACCATGACCAACGCGCGCTCGGCCCTGGCGTGGTTTGGTGCCCAGGGCGGGCGCGATGTGGCCCGCCACTTTGCGGCGCTTACCACCAACATCGAGGCCGCAGCGGCCCTCGGCATCACCACCACCTTCGGCTTCTGGGACTGGGTGGGCGGCCGCTACTCGCTGTGGTCGGCCATTGGCCTGCCGATTGCCATCGCGATCGGTGCCCGAGGCTTCCGAGATTTCCTTGCGGGCGCGCACGCCATGGACGAGCATTTCCGCACCGCACCGCTGGCGCAGAACCTGCCGGTGCGTCTGGGTCTGCTCGATGTCTGGTACCGCAATTTCCACGGCTTCACCAGCCGCTGCATCGCGCCGTATCACGCCGCGCTGGGGCGCTACTCGGCCTACCTGCAGCAGCTGGAGATGGAGAGCAACGGCAAGCGCGTGGCGCAAGACGGCAGCACGCTGGCCTGCGTCACATCGCCCGTGCTGTGGGGCGAGCCCGGCACCAACGGCCAGCATGCGTTCTTCCAGATGCTGCACCAGGGCGCCGATGTGCTGCCGCTGGAGATCGTGGCCGTGCGCAAGGCCTCGCACCCGCTGCCCGGTCACCAGCAAAAGCTGCTGGCAAACGCCCTGGCGCAAACGCAGGCGCTGATGGTGGGCAAGGCCAGCGACGACGGCCACCGGCACTTTCCGGGCAACCGCCCCAGCACGCTCATGCTGCTCGAATCACTCACCCCCACATCGCTGGGCGCGCTGATTGCACTGCAGGAGCACCGCGTGTTTGTGAGCGGCAGCCTGTGGGGCATCAACAGCTTTGACCAGTGGGGCGTGGAGCTGGGCAAGGTGCTGGCCAAGGACCTGGAGGCCCGGCTGGAGAGCGGTGATGTGGCGGGACTCGATGGCTCCACCGCTGGCCTGCTGGGCTTGCTGCGCAGCCCTGCCTGACCTTCGCGGCACAGCAAAGTCCTCGGGGTCGCTCTGGCGGAAGACCGGGCGCCCTGCCGGCAGAAGCCGGCACAGTTTCTGGTCGACAGCTAACGCATCAGGAGACACTTCCCATGGCGATTCCGCCCTATCCGGACTTCCGCTCCGCAGCCTTTTTGCGCCAGCATCTGCGTGACACCATGGCGTTCTACGACCCCGTGGCCACCGATCCGAGCGGCGGGCAGTTCCACTTCTTTCTGGACGACGGCACGGTTTACAACACGCACACCCGCCATCTCGTCAGCGCCACCCGTTTTGTGGTCACGCACGCCATGCTCTACCGCACCACGGGGGAGGCGCGTTATCAGGCGGGCATGCGGCACGCGCTCACGTTCATGCGCACCGCGTTTCTCGACCCTGCCACGGGCGGGTACGCCTGGCTGATCGACTGGCAGGATGGCCGCACTACCGTGCAAGATGCCACGCGCCACTGCTACGGCATGGCTTTTGTGATGCTGGCGTATGCCCGCGCTTACGAGGCCGGAGTGCCCGAGGCCCGCGCTTGGCTGGCTGAGGCTTTTGAAACTGCCGAACAGCACTTCTGGCAACCTGCCGCAGGCCTGTATTCCGACGAGGCAAGCCCCGAGTGGCAGATAACCAGCTACCGAGGCCAGAACGCCAACATGCACGCCTGCGAGGCCATGATCTCGGCCTTCCGCGCCACGGGCGAGCGTCGTTACATCGAGCGTGCCGAGCAGCTCGCACAAGGCATCTGCCAGCGGCAGGCCGCGTTGTCCGCCCACGCCCTTGCGCCCGCTGCCGAAGGTTGGGTGTGGGAGCACTTCCGTGCCGACTGGTCCGTGGACTGGGACTACAACCGCCATGACCGCAGCAACATCTTCCGCCCCTGGGGCTACCAGATCGGCCACCAGACCGAATGGGCCAAGCTGCTGCTGCAACTCGACGCCTTGCTGCCCGCCGACTGGCACCTGCCCTGTGCGCAGCGCCTGTTCGATACCGCTGTGGAGCGGGGCTGGGATGCCGAGCACGGCGGCCTGTACTACGGCATGGCGCCCGACGGCAGCATCTGCGACGACGGCAAATACCACTGGGTGCAGGCCGAGAGCATGGCGGCTGCAGCGGTGCTGGCTGTTCGCACGGGGGATGCGCGCTACTGGCAGTGGTACGACCGCATCTGGACCTACGGCTGGGTCCACTTTGTGGACCACGAACATGGCGCGTGGTTTCGCATCCTGCACCGCAACAACCGCAACACCACCCGCGAGAAGAGCAATGCGGGGAAGGTGGACTATCACAACATGGGGGCGTGTTATGACGTGTTGGGAGCGCTGGGGCTGGGGGCTCAGAAGGGCTAACCGGCAGCGAGTCACCCTGTCGACGTAAGCTCACCCCATCGGAACCATCCGGTCCAGCAGGAGAGGAAACATGGAAGTCGGTTTGCTGACCCCGGCGCAACAGGAGCAGATGGTGGACTTGCTGCTTGCGCTGCATGATCACTACCACCCGGGCCGTGCGCTCGACCGGGTCCTTGTGCGCAACCACCTGTTGGACAACCTGTGTGGACCCCACTCTCAGATTCGGCTGGTGACGGCAGAACTCGGCGGCGAGTTGTTGGGGTTTGCCGCCATTTACCTGGTGTATTCGTTGGTGGAGCCCGAGCCCGCCCACCAGCGGCAGTGTGTACTTAAGGAGCTGTTTGTTTCTCCGCACCATCGGAGCCAAGGTATTGGCCTGGCTCTGATGCAATGGGTGGCGCGATACGCGCTGGACAACGGCTGTGGCCGCATCGACTGGTCGGTCAAGTCGTCCAACGCCCGGGGCATTGCGTTTTACGAGAGCCTGGGTGCAAGGTTGGTCAGTGACCGCCTCAGCTATCGGATCGTGCGCGAGGAGATCGGCGCGTTGGCGGGCTGGTGATGCAGCGCTGGCCTTTGTGTCCCACTGTGACCAGTTGCTCGTCGCTTTTCACACCTTGAAGAAATTCACCGGTAGCCCAGCCACTTCCACCTGCATGCTGAACAGCGACCCAGCTGCAATCGCCGCCTGCTGTTCTTGAAGAGGCCTCCCCGCCCGCGCCGATGTAATGAACAGCGTCCGCAAATCCTCTCCTCCAAAACACACCATGGTCGGACACTGCACCGGCACGGCAATGCGCTGCAGCACCTCACCTGCTGGCGAGAGTTGCAACACACAAGCGCCTTCGTACATCGCCACCCAGTAGTTGCCTTCCACATCCACCGCAGCCCCATCGGGCCGCCCGCCGTAGGGCTGGCCGTCCACCTTGCGGTCAAACTGGACCCACGGACGGCGGCGGGTGATCTCCCCCGTGGCCACCTCAAAGTCGAACTGGTCGATGCGGTGCTCGGGCGTATTCGACCAGTACATCGTGCGGTTGTCGGGGCTGAAGGCCAGGCCGTTGGCGGTGAAGTTGTCGCCTGCCATGTGGCGCACGCGGTAGCCTGTGGCGCTGGCCGGGTCGGCCTGCAGGCACCACAGTGCCGCATTCTGTGCGGTGCGGGGCGTGATGACTGAGCCCGCCCAGAAACGGCCTGCGGTGTCGCAGCGGCCGTCGTTCAGGCGCAGCACCGTGGTGTCGTGCTGCTCGGGCGGCAGCAGGGCCAGGCAGCTGAGGGCGGTAGGGTCTGCGCTGTCCTTGGCTGTATCCAGAAGATAGAAACCGTTTCGTAACCCGATTACCAATCGCCCATCGGCTGCAGGCGCGCAGCAGCCGGGCTCGCTGGGCATGCGCCACTGCCGGTGGTGGCCGCTGTCAGGATGCCATGCGTGCACCGATTGTCCCTGAATGTCACACCAGTAAAGGGATTTTTCCGTGGGGTGCCAGAAGGGGGATTCACCCAGTTCGGACGGTGGCAAGGGCAAGGTTTGCAGGGACATGGGTTGAATTGGGGTGGTTATCGAGTTACATTCTAGGGCCTCAGATAACGACCCTGGCGCAATGCACGGGGTCCTGCCACCCACCGATGGAGACTTCCATGCATCCAGTTGTAGCGCGCGTGACCGAGCGCATTGTCCAGCGCAGCGCAGACACCCGCGGCGCCTACCTGGCCGGCGTTGACGCCATGATTGCCCGCAAGCCCGCACAAGACCGCATGGGCTGCGCGAACCTAGCCCACGCCTACGCGGCGTTGCCGGGCTCGGACAAGTTCAAGGTCACGGTCGAGAAGGCGCCCAACATCGGCATCGTCACGGCCTACAACGACATGCTCTCGGCGCACCAGCCGTACCAGAGCTACCCCGCTATCCTGCGTGATGAGGCCGCCCAGCTCGGTGCCACGGTGCAAGTGGCCGGTGGCGTGCCCTCCATGTGCGATGGTGTGACGCAGGGTACGCCCGGCATGGAGCTGTCGCTGTTCTCCCGCGATGCCATTGCCATGGCCACTGCGGTAGCGCTGTCCCACGATGTGTTCGATGGTGCACTGCTGCTGGGCGTGTGCGACAAGATCGTGCCCGGCCTGTTGATCGGCGCGCTGCACTACGGGCATCTGCCCTGCGTGTTTGTGCCCGCAGGCCCCATGGGCACAGGCCTGTCGAACAAGGAAAAATCCAAGGTGCGCGAGCAGTACGCACAAGGCCTGGTAGGCCGTGACGAACTGCTCAAGGCCGAATCGGCCGCGTACCACAGCCCTGGCACCTGCACGTTCTACGGCACGGCCAACAGCAACCAGATGCTGCTCGAAGCCATGGGCCTGCATGTGCCCGGTGCAGCGTTCGAGTCGCCCGGCACCGAGGCGCGCGAGGCCTTCACGCGCCAGGCGCTGCGCACGGTGCTCGACATCGGCAAGCGGGGCAACCGCTTCACCCCCATCGGCAAGCTGGTGGACGAGCGCTGCATCGTCAACGCCATGGTGGCCCTGCTGGCCACGGGCGGCTCCACCAACCACCTGATCCACTGGGTGGCGATTGCGCGCAGCGCGGGCATCCTGATCGACTGGACGGACTTTGACGAACTCTCGTCGGTGGTGCCTCTGCTGGCCCGCGTCTACCCCAATGGCGATGCCGATGTGAACCAGTTCCAGGCGGCGGGCGGCCCGCCCTGGATCCTGCGCGAGCTGCTGGCGGGTGGCTTGATGCACCCTGATGTGATGAGCGTGAACGCGGGCGGCATTGCCGATGGCGGCAAGAGCGCCCCGGCGGTGTCGGGCGACACCTCGGTGCTGCGGCCTGTGAGCGAACCCTTCTCACCCACCGGCGGGCTGCGCCTACTGCAAGGCCGTCTGGGCCGCGCGGTGATCAAGGTGTCGGCCGTGCCCGAAGACCGCCACATCGTCCAAGCCCCAGCGCGAGTTTTTGACTCGCAAGAAGCCCTGCTCGCAGCCTTCAGCGCGGGCGAGGTGAATCAGGACATGGTGGCCGTGGTGCGCTTTCAGGGCCCGCAAGCCAACGGCATGCCAGAACTGCACAAGCTCACGCCCCCGCTGGCAGTGCTGCAGAACCAGGGCTTCCAGGTGGCGCTGGTCACCGACGGCCGCATGAGCGGCGCCTCCGGCCGCGTACCGGCCGCGATCCACGTCACGCCCGAGGCCCTGGCCGGTGGCCCGCTGGCCAAGGTGCGTGATGGCGACATCGTGCGGGTGGATGCGGTGGCTGGCACGCTCGATGTGCTGGTGGACGATGCCGAGTGGGCCGCTCGCGCCCCGGCACCCTTCAGCGCCCCATCACCCATCGGCTTTGGCCGTGAACTCTTCACCAACTTTCGCCGCCACGCAGGCGGTGCCGAACAAGGAGCCTGCACATGGCTGTAACCCCTGCTTCCACCCCCATGAATCCCCTCGACATCGCCAGCCATGGCCCCGTCATCCCCGTCATCGTGATCGACCGCGTGGAAGACGCACTGCCCCTGGCCGAGGCCTTGCTGGCCGGTGGCGTGAAGGTGCTGGAGGTGACGCTGCGCACCGCTGCCGGTCTGCCCGCCATCGAAACCATCGCCCGCCATCTGCCCGAAGCTGTGGTGGGTGTGGGCACGGTGCTCAACGCCGATGACGCGCGCCGCGCGAGCGAAGCCGGTGCGCGGTTTGCCGTGAGCCCCGGCTACACCTCGGCCGTGGGCAGCGCCTGCAAGGGCCTGAACCTGCCGCTGCTGCCCGGTGTGGCCACATCCAGCGAGATCATGGCGGCGCTGGCCGATGGGTTCTCGTTCCTCAAGCTCTTCCCGGCCGAGGCCGTGGGCGGCATCCCGCTGCTCAAGTCCTGGGCCAGCCCGTTTGGCCAGGTGAGCTTTTGCCCCACGGGTGGCATCACCAACGCCACAGCCTCCAACTACCTGGCACTGCCCAATGTGCGCTGCGTGGGCGGCTCATGGCTTACGCCCACCGATGCGGTGCGCGCGGGCGACTGGGCGCGCATCACCCAGCTGGCGCGCGACACCCAGGCATTGCGCAAGGCGGCTTGAGGGGCTCTGGGCGCTGGGTCTGCAGCCAAAAACGCCTGGTGCGCTAGTGCAATATGCACTGACAGCTATCAAAATAAGAGCAAAGGAGGCGCTGACACCGTGGCGCCAGCGGTACGGTGTCTCCGCTGCGCGCGCCGAGTTGGCTGGACTTGTCGCGGCGCCCCTCTATCATGGCCACGCGGGGATACCCCGTGACCGAGCAATGATTGTTCAAGAGAGGGAATTCGCTATGGATTTTGTTTCGGCTGTCAAAAGCTGCTTCGCGCAGTACGCAGGGTTTTCGGGCCGTGCGCCACGCTCCGAGTTCTGGTGGTTTGCGCTGTTTCAGTTCGGGGTGCTGGTGATTGCCACCATGATCAGCCAGGTGCTGTATGGCATTGCCGCGCTGGCCCTGCTGTTGCCCGCGCTGGCCGTGGGGGCTCGCCGTTTGCACGATATTGGCCGCTCCGGCTGGTGGCAGCTGCTGTCCCTCACCGGTATCGGCACCCTGGTGCTGATCTACTGGTGGGTACAGCCCAGCGGCGAGTAAACCCACGGCAGGCCAGCGGCCCGAGTTGGCCCCATAGAAAAACAAAAGCCCGCAGACCGTAAGGCCTGCGGGCTTTTGTGTAGTGGGCTGCGCAGTCAGCACAGGGCCGCTGCGCAAGGGCCAGGCAATTACATGCCCATGCCGCCCATGCCACCCATGCCGCCCATGTCGGGCATGCCGCCACCAGCTGGGGCGTCATCCTTCGGGGCCTCAGCCACCATGGCTTCGGTCGTCAGCAGCAGCGATGCCACGGAGGCAGCGTTTTGCAGAGCGGTGCGGGTGACCTTCGTGGGGTCCAGAATGCCCAGTTCGAGCATGTCGCCGTAGGTGTCGTTGGCAGCGTTGAAGCCAAAGTTGCCCTTGCCAGCCAACACTGCGTTCACCACCACCGAGGCTTCGCCACCGGCGTTGTTCACGATTTCGCGCAGAGGAGCTTCCACTGCCTTCAGCACCAGCTTGATACCGGCGTCCTGGTCAGCGTTGTCGCCCTTGATCGAGTCGCCCACAGCTTGCTTGGCACGCAGCAGAGCCACGCCGCCACCAGCCACAACGCCTTCTTCCACAGCTGCACGGGTAGCGTGCAGTGCGTCTTCCACGCGGGCCTTCTTTTCCTTCATTTCGACTTCGGTAGCAGCGCCCACCTTGATCACGGCCACGCCGCCGGCCAGCTTGGCCACGCGCTCTTGCAGCTTTTCACGGTCGTAGTCGGACGTGGCTTCTTCGATCTGCACGCGCACTTGCTTGACGCGGGCTTCGATGTCAGCGGCAGCGCCAGCGCCGTCGATGATGATGGTGTTTTCCTTGCCCACTTCGATGCGCTTGGCTTGGCCCAGGTCGGCCAAGGTGACCTTTTCCAGGGTCAGACCGACTTCCTCAGCGATGACCTTGCCGCCCGTCAGGATGGCGATGTCTTCAAGCATGGCCTTGCGGCGGTCGCCGAAGCCAGGGGCCTTGACAGCCACAACCTTCAGAATGCCGCGGATCGTGTTGACCACCAGCGTAGCCAAGGCTTCGCCTTCGACTTCTTCGGCAATGATCAGCAGGGGACGGCCAGCCTTGGCGACTTGTTCCAGCGTGGGCAGCAGGTCGCGGATGTTGCTGATCTTCTTGTCGAACAGCAGCACGAAGGGGTTGTCCAGAATCGCGGATTGCTTTTCGGGGTTGTTGATGAAGTAGGGCGACAGGTAGCCGCGGTCGAACTGCATGCCTTCCACGACGTCCAGTTCGCTGTCCAGCGACTTGCCGTCTTCCACGGTGATCACGCCTTCCTTGCCAACCTTGTCCATGGCGTCAGCGATCAGCTTGCCGATGGTTTCGTCGGAGTTGGCGGAGATCGAACCCACTTGGGCGATTTCCTTGGAGGTGGTGGTGGGCTTGGAAGCCTTCTTCAGCTCGGCAACCAGGGCCGTCACAGCCTTGTCGATACCGCGCTTCAGGTCCATTGGGTTGATGCCGGCGGCCACGTACTTGAAGCCTTCGCGCACGATGGCTTGTGCCAGCACCGTAGCGGTGGTGGTGCCGTCACCAGCGTTGTCGCTGGTCTTGGAGGCCACTTCCTTCACGAGCTGGGCGCCCATGTTCTGCAGCTTGTCCTTGAGTTCGATTTCCTTGGCCACGGACACACCGTCCTTGGTCACGGTGGGGGCGCCGAACGAGCGCTCCAGCACCACATTGCGACCCTTGGGGCCCAGCGTGACCTTGACCGCGTTGGCCAGGATGTTCACGCCTTCAACCATGCGAGCGCGGGCTTCGCCGCCGAAAACTACGTCTTTTGCTGCCATTTTGGAGCTCCTGAAAATTTGATTCAAATTGGCTGCTGGCGCTTATTCAAAAAGCACCAGCAGCTATGAAAAGATGAGTGATTCAGAGGGGAGAGAAATTACTTCTCAACCACTGCAAACAGGTCGTCTTCCTTCATGACCAGCAGCTCGTCGCCCTTGACCTTGACGGTCTGGCCCGAGTACTTGCCGAACAGAACGCGGTCACCGACCTTCACGTTCAGGGCTAGCACTTCGCCCTTGTCGTTGCGCTTGCCGGGGCCAACGGCCAACACTTCACCTTGATCGGGCTTTTCGGCGGCGTTGTCAGGGATCACGATGCCGGAAGCGGTCGTGGTTTCGCTTTCAATACGCTTGACGATCACGCGATCGTGCAGAGGGCGAAGGTTCATTGCAATGCTCCTGTTTTCAGTAAAAAAGCTGAGGGATTCAATCAGCCCCGGCCATCCGGGGCTACCAAACTGCCAGCAGGGAGTGCGGTGTTAGCACTCGTCTGCGGTGAGTGCTAATGATACGGGCATTTGTGGCCATTTCAAGACACCCCCTCAGAACATGGGGGCGAAGGTGCGGAACGCTGCGGAACGCCACTCTACTTTCGTTTTTCCGCCATTCAAATTTAGATTTTGGTGAATCGCTAGCGCGGAGTTGCCGCGTATGCCGTCAGCCTGTCGTTCTTTGGAACGTTTGGAACAAAAGCGAAAATAGAAGTGGGTGCACACTATTTTGTAATTGGTCGAAACCGAGTTGCTTCCATGGCAGCTCCCGACTGGTTGCAGTCATAGGGTTGCCGCAAACGGATGGGTGTCAGTGTCAGTGCAAGTTTTATCTTCACCTTGGGGTGATCCCTAAACAGCCGTGCACCGATGTACATGTTTTCAAGCGCCTCGGTTGAAGCGCTGACTGGCAAAAGCTACGGGGAGTTGGGTAGGCTGCTTCAGGCTGATTGCTGTCGTTGATCAGCTGTCATTGGACATACGCAATCGGTCCAAAGCAGACATTGGTGAAGTGGGCGAACGGGCGCGGCTTTAGGCGAATCCGCCGTTTACCCGCAGCACCTGCCCATGCACCCAGCCGCCGTCAGGGCCAAAAAGGAACGAGACTGCGCCTGCGATGTCTGTGGGTTCACCCAGGCGCTCCAGCGGCGCCATTTTGGACAGCATCGCCACCTGCTCTTCGGTCTTGCCCTTAAAAAACAACTCGGTGGCGACCGGTCCAGGTGCCACGGCATTGACGGTAATGCCGCGCCCGCCCAGCTCGTTGGCCAGCACATGGACCAAGCCTTCCACGGCAGCCTTCGACGCGATGTATGGACCATAGCCGGGCGAGGCCTTGGCAATGACGCTGCTTGAGAGCGCCACGATGCGTCCGCCTTCGGCCAGCGTTTCCGCAGCCTTCGCCAGCACCAGGAAGGTGCCGCGGGCGTTGACCGCCATCATGGAGTCGAAATCCGCGACGTTTTCCATTCGCACCGTTGCCATACCCATGACGCCGGCACTGCAGACCACCGCATCCAGCCGGCCGAAGGCCGATTGAGCGGTTGAGAACAGGCGTTCGACATCGTCCTGCGCGGACACGTCGGCCTGAATGGCGAGGGCACGACCACCGCCGTTTACGATGGCGGTTACCACTTCCTGTGCCTTTGCCGGGTCGTGCGCATAGCCGACAGCCACGGCATGGCCGTCTTGCGCCAGCCGCAAGGCGATGTCACGGCCGATGCCGCGTGACGCACCGGTCACGATGGCGGCGCGGGTGGAGGGTGGGCTCATGGCGAACTTCTTGTAAATTTGGGTGGTTTAGGAGTGGTGCCTATGCGCATGGCAGGACCATATCTCCCAGGCCGAGTTGCTGCAGAAATGCGCTTTGCTTCTCGTGGTAAACGCGATCGATGGCCTCCGTGCCCTTTTGCTGCCCATCCACAGTGACGCGATACGGTCGGCTGCCGCGCGGATGGGCCAGTGCATGCACGGCCGCCCTGCCGACGGCCGAGACATCCAGTGCACCGCCGAGTTTTGCGTCGATAGCGTCTAGCCTGCCGCCGAGCGTTTGCAGACGTTCAGCCAAGGGGCCGTATTGCCGGACGATGGCAGGATAGGCTGGACCATGAGCATCTGCGAAATGCTCCGTGCCTTGCGTGAACGCGCCCGGAACCAGCATGATGCTCTCGATACCCATGGGCCGGACCTCCATCGCCATGGCTTCGGCCAAAGCATCACCGGCAGCCTTGCTGGCCACGTAAGGGCCAATAAAGGGCTCGTGCAGGCGCGAGGTGGTGCTGCCGACATACATCAGTACACCACGGCCCTGGCGCCGCATCATCGGCAATACCGCGCGGTTGACCCGCAGCCAGGACAGAGCGTTGGTGTCGATGATGCGGGCCACCTGCTCCACCGAGAAAGCTTCGGTAACGCCGGTCATCAGCATGCCGGCGTTGTTGACCACCACGTCGAGCCGACCGTGTTCGGCCTCGATGGCGTCCACTGCGGCGCGACACGCTGTCTCCGACAGCACGTCGAGTTCGAGTACCTGCAGGCGTAGCCCCTCCGTCTCGGCCAACTGGCGCAGAGCCAGGCTGCGCCCGGCGTTGCGGCCTTCAGGTTCCCGCATGCTGGCGACCACCTTGTGTCCAGCGCGCGCCAGTGCCAGGGCAATGGCACGTCCGATGCCGGAGCCAGCGCCGGTGACCAAAACCACTTCCGGATTCTTGGTTGTCATGGTTGACCTCCTTGTTCAGCCGGGGGGGCGAATCAGCACTTTGCCCCGTGCGTGGCCGGTGGCCTGCTTTTCAAGCGCCGCGCGGGCTTCGGCCAGTGGGTAGACGGAGTCAGTGATGATCTGCAGTTGACCGGCCTGGAAGTGCACCACGGCCAGTGCGAGGGTCGGTGCCGCGCTGACGAAAAACACCGAGCGTCCGATCTTCCCGTCGCGGTCCTGGATGCCGAACTCCACTAGGCTGGCGATGCGGCCACCCGCACGCAGAACCGCCCAAGACTTTTCCAGGGTCTCGCCACCCAGCGGGTCCAGCACAAGGTCTATGTCCCGTAGCGCGCTGAAGTCCTGCGTGCGGTAGTCGATGACCTCGTGGGCGCCCAGGCTCTTGACCAGCTCCACATTGCGCTCCGAGGCCGTGGCGATGACATGGGCGCCGGCTTGGCGAGCTAGTTGCACTGCCATGTTGCCGACGCCGCCGGCCGCCGCGTGTACCAGCACTCGTTCGCCGGCGGCCAGTTCTCCGACAGCGAACAGCGCCTGGTGGGCGGTGCCGAAGGTGGTAGGCAGGGATGCGGCCTGCTCAAAGGACATGTCAGCCGGGATGGGACAAACCTCGGTGGCCGCGATCATCAATTCGGAGGCGAAGGCGCCGCCGACGACCGGGGACGTGCGGCCGTAGACGCGCTCGCCCACTTGCAGGTGCTGCACTTGGGCGCCAACGGCGACGATGACGCCGCTGAAGTCAGTGCCCGGTACGTAGGGGTGGGTGACCGGGAAGACCTGCTGCAGGTAGCCGGCGATCATCTTCACGTCCAGCGGGTTGAGGCCTGCGGACTCGATGCGGATGTGCACCGCGTCAGGCTGCAGGCTGGGCAACGACAGTTCGCCGGTGGTGATGACCTCAGGCCCGCCGAAGCTGGAAATCAGGGCTGCTTTCATTGGTGGGTACTCCTAGGATCAGGCTTGCAGCGGGAATTGGCCGAGTTGCAGGAACAGGCCGAACCAGTCCTCCATGTGCCAGGTCGTCTTGACCAAGCCTTTCTCGACCGTGTGGAACTCGTGCAGACGGAAGCTCACCTTCTTGCCGGTAGCGGCAATGCCGAACAGCTCGCCCTGGTGCGTGCCGGTGATCTCGGCGCGCACGCCAACGCGGCCGGGCGCCTGGATGACGTCATGGATGACGACGCGCACATCGGGGAAGGCCTTGGCCACGCTCTGGATGATGGGTTTGATGCCTGCGGGGCCGGACTCCTGGCCGGGTGCTAGCGGAATGTCGTCCCAGTCCGGGGCGAGCACGGTGTCAACGAGGTCTGGAGATTGTTCGCTGAAGGCGCGGTACAGGGTCTCGACGGCCAGGCGTTCTGTGCGCAGGCGTTCGGTCATGTCGAGGTCTTGGGTGATCATGGCTATTGCTTTCAGGTTTGGAAGACCTGTAGTTTTGATGCCAGGATAAAATCTGTCCAACAGATAGCTGATATATATGATTATTTGATTTATGGATTTTCATGGCGTCGATTTGAATCTACTGGTGGCCTTCGACGCACTGATGGCTGAGCGGAATGTGACCCGTGCTGCGGCGCATGTGGGGGTTAGCCAGCCAGCCATGAGCGCAGCCCTATCCCGGCTGCGCCTGCTGTTGGGCGACCCGTTGTTCCACCGCAGCTCCGACGGCCTATTGCCAACACCGCGGGCGCGCGAGCTGGCAGCGCCCATCCAGGAAGCGCTGGGCGGCATCCGGGCTGCCCTGGTGCGTCAACCGGGCTTCGTGCCGTCGGAGGCCCGGCTGACCTTCAACCTGGGCCTGACCGACTACGCTGCCTTCGTCGTGTTGCCGCTGCTGATGCAGGTGCTGGGCACCGAGGCGCCGGGCATCTGCGTACAAGTGCATGGCTACCACGACCGGGACCATGCGGTGAGTCTGCTCGATGCCGGTGCCATCGACGCGGCCATCGGTGTCACGCCCACCCAGTCGGAAGAACGCATCCTGGCGCGCCCCATCCTGCGGGATGAGTTCATAACCATTCTCCGCCGCGACCACCCGGCGGCAAGACGCGGCATGAACTTGAAAACCTATCTCGCGCTGCCCCATGCCCTGGCTTCGCCGGAAGGCCAGCGCCACGGGCTGGTTGACGAGGCACTAGCGCTGCACGGCAAGCAACGCACCCTGAGCCTGACCCTGCCGCAGATGTTCGCCCTGCCGGCCGTCATCGCCCGCACCGACTTGGCCGCCACGGTCATGAAGCGTGTGGCTTCGCATGCGCTGGCCAGCAAGGAACTGGCCTTCTTCCCTCCGCCGGTCGCCTTGCCGGAAATCGTTCTTAACCTGATCTGGCACCGACGGGCCGATGCCAACGCGGCGCAGGCGTGGATGCGTGGGCTCATCGAGCGGGTGTCCTCCGCATTGTGATCGCAGCGCTGGAAGCGCCTAGCCTACTGACTGCCACCAGGAGTGGCCGCTTTTTGGCCGACAGTACGCGTTCAACGGCGCAGATCGGATGACAGCAACCGCTGCGTAACTGGCATTCCTGATAGCAGTAGGCAGAGTCACTGCTGCACTGAAAGAGGGAAGAAGCAGACACCATGTGGTCTATCTAAATGCCTGAGCAATTGCCGTTCTCGGCCAGGCAAGCGACGGAAGACGGCGATGACCGGTTCTACAGTACGTGAACTGAACTTGGCATCCGAAGACACTGCGCATAGGCGCACCTTAAGGTTGAGTCGCATTGGGGGCGACAAACAAAGGTTCAAGGCCCCGCGTTGAGTACATGTGATTGAATCCGAGGCAACGCGCCGAAACGCGCGCACAGGCGTGTCTCTGCGGTGCACCGCCTGTACACCCCCGATCTCCCAATGTTCACTCGCCGTCTTGCCCTGCGCACTTTCCTGACACTTGCACTGTTGGCGGTGTTGCTGCCCCTGGTGCTTGCCAGCAGCAGTTTGTTTTATCGCTCTGCTACGGGTGCCATGGAAGAGTTCGCGCTGCAATTGGCTGACGAGGTCTCAGGCAGGGTCCGCGAAAAGGTGGTCTCCTTCTTTGATGTGCCGCAGCGCGTAGTCGCTTTCAATGTCGAGCAAGTGCGCGCCGGATATCTGATGGTTCAGCAACCTGACGTGTTGATGCGCCAGTTCATGCTGCAGATCGACCAGCAACCCCAACTGACCTTCATATCCATGGGCATGCCTGATGGTCAGTACTACGCCGGCAGCCGTCCCCCTTTGGGGGAGGACCGCGCTTTGCGCATGCTGCGCGCACGGATCAGTGATGGCCGGGCCATGGAGGTTTTGCGTATCGACGCCGTGAGTCGCGAGCCAACGCTGATTTCCCGCAGCGAGGTGGGCTTTGATGCACGTACCCGTCCGTGGTACCAGTCAGCGATTGCCAATGATGGGGTCGCGTGGTACGCGCCTTATCGCTACATGATCAACGATGTGCAAGGCGCATATGCCGCAATTGGCATGGGGATTTCAGCTCCCGTCCGCTCACGCGATGGCAGTTTGATCGGGGTAGTCACCGCCGATGTGGCGCTGTCCCAGCTCAACGAGTTTCTGGCCGCGCTGGCCTCCGAGTCCGGGGGCAGGGCCTTTCTGGCCGAGGCCTCGGGAGAACTGCTTGCAATGTCCTCGCACGATCCGTCTGCAGGTGTATCGGCTTTGGTGGATGGGCAGCGTGTGCGCATCGACCAAAGCCGCGACCCCGTGATGCGTGCGTTGGGGCAGCACATCCTGCAGAGCGGTCAACGCGAGGGAAACCGATTCATGGATGTGGACGGCGTGCGCCACCTGGCGCGTTGGTGGACGCATGCGCTGGATCGCGGTCCTGCGCTGACGATGGCGATCATCCTGCCTGAGAGCCGCTTCAACACGCCGTTGCGGGGGGTGCTACGCAACACGATCTACACCACGCTGGCCGTCTTGCTGGCTTCAGTGCTGTTTTCGGTGTTCGTAGCCAGCCGGTTGGTGAGACCCTTGCAGGTACTCAGTGACTGGGCAGTCAGACTGACCCAGTCCGACTGGAATGCCCAGGCACCGAAATCCAGCCCTATTCGCGAGTTACGGTCTCTGGCGGATTCCATGGGCTACATGGCAGGGCATTTAAAGGAGCATGCCGAAGATCTGGAGCAAATGGTCGCGCAACGCACCCAGGAGTTGGAGAGTGCTGTGGCCTCCATTGAGCAGACGCTGACCGACCAGCGCCATTTCATCGCCATGCTGTCCCATGAGGTACGTTCTCCACTGGCGGTGATCAACACCGCCGGGCAGTTGCTTGCGCTGCGCTCCAAGGATGTGCCCGCGCAGCTGGCATTGGCGCAGCGCATCCTGCGGGGCTCGGCGCGATTGAGCTACTTCTTTGACAACTGCCTGACCCAGGACCGCATTGATAGCCACAACTTTGCGGTAGAGCCAGTACCCGTTGACGTGGGAGAGTTGTGCCTGTGGGTAACAGAAAACGGTGGCCAACTGTCTGCCGAGCACCCGCTGTACCTGACGGTGGAACCCGGGTTGCCATCATTGAACGGCGACCCCGTGCTGTTGCGCGTGATGCTCATGAACGTGCTGTCGAACGCATTCAAGTATTCCGAGGTGGGTGCAACGGTGTCTTTTAGCGTGCATCAGCAAGAGGGCCAGTGCCGTTTTGTCATTGAGGACGAAGGCCCTGGCATTCCGCTGGAAGAGCAAACGCTGGTGTTTGAGAAGTACCGCCGCGGCCGTACGGCAGAGGGCAAACCCGGTGCCGGACTGGGGCTGGCTTTGGTAAAACGGATCGTTGACTTGCATGGTGGGGCTGTCCAGCTACAGGCCGTCCAACCCCAAGGCACTCGCTTTGTGATCGACATCCCGTTGAACGTGACACCGGTGGCCTGAATGTTGCATTCCGGACAGGTGCCGGAGGTATTCGCAACATGACCCAATCCAAGCCCAGCATTGCTATCGTAGAGGACGACTCCGATCAACTGCACAGCATCGAGGAATTCTTGCTCGACTCGGGCTATAGCGTTTGGGGTGCGGGTAGCGCCGAGGCGTTTTACAAAGGGTTCACCGTTCAGCCGGTCGATGTGGTTCTCTTGGACCTGGGGCTTCCCGGAGAGGATGGCCTCAGCGTGGCGTCGCTACTCAAGTCCAGACCCGAGGTGGGGGTGATCATCCTCAGCGCCCGAGATTCACTTGACGATCGCCTGGCAGGAATGCGTGCTGGGGCAGATCGTTACCTGGTCAAGCCGGTCAACCTGCTGGAGTTGGCCGCCAATATTGACGCTACGGCGAGCCGACTTGCCCCCAGGACAGCCGTAGACCCCGCAGGATCGCTGATTGCTGCGACCATACCTGTCGCAAAGGCGGCGTGCTGGGTGCTGGCCATGAAGGACTGGGTACTGTCATCGCCGCAGGGCAAGTGTCTGCCACTGACGACCCACGAGTTCATGTTCTTGCAGCAACTCCTGCGAGCGGATGGCCAGCCCGTGTCCAAGCGCGACCTCAGCACTCACCTGTTTGGTGCTCGTGCCCAAAACGGGGCTGAACGGCTCAACTTGCTTCTCACGAGGCTGCGCAAAAAGGCGGCGGAAGCGTTTTCTGAACCTCTGCCGGTCAAGACGCTGCACCAGATTGGCTACGCCTTTACAGCCTCAGCACAGCTCGTGCAGGACACTCAACGGCTGCATTGACACTCCCGTGATCATGTTGAAGCGGCGCTAAACCAGACGGGGAGCGCGCCGCGGTTTGGCCGCGCCAGCAACGAAAGCGTGCTGGGTTAACCCTGTGCTTGCATGAATCCAAATGAAAGATTTGGAAAGATCAGGAAGGTGGTTTCTTGGACACCATGGAGGTGGCAACTCTTGATCTCCCACTTCTACTCACTGGAGTCCTCCATGCAACGTCGTCATCTTCTGCAAGTCTCGGCACTGAGTGCGCTGTCCGCCTCTATCGGCCTGACCCGCAGCGCCTTTGCGCAGGCCCCGGGCGCCATTCAGTTTGGCTGTCCGGTACCGATGTCCGGTCCTTTTGCGGCCAACGGAAAGTTCGCCGACATGGGGATGCGACTGGCCATTGAGCAATATGGCAAAGCCCTCAATCGCCCGCTGGCCTACACACTCCTGGACACAGAGGGCAAGCCCGCTACAGCCGTGCGCAAGGTGCAGGAAGCAGCCCAGCAGCAAGGGGCTCGATTCTTCGCGGGCGGCATCCTTTCGGGCGAGGCCCTGGCCATGGGCAAGGAGGCCGAGAAGGCTGGCGGCCTGTTTGTGACCACGGCAGGGGCCGATGAAATCACTGGGTCGGACTGCAATGCTGCGACCTTCCGTTGGTCGGTACCCACTTTCGGCGCCGTCGAGCAGACGGTGCGCCCGCTGATCGATTCCATGCCTAAGGCCAAGCGCTGGTACACCATCACACCGCAGTACGTGTTTGGCGATGGCCTGCTGTCGGCTGCCAAGAACATCTTCAAGGAAAAGGGGATCGAGCATGTGGGTAACAGCTACCACTCGCTGACCGAGAAGGAGTTCAGCGGCTACATCACCAATGCTCTGGCCGCAAAGCCCGATGTCCTGCTGCTGCTGAACTTTGGCGCGCAATGTGCCGACACGCTTCGCCAAGCCGTGAGCTTTGGTATGCACAAGAACATGACGATCCTGGTGGCCTGGGCCTCTGGTTTGGAGCAGTTCGAATCGCTGGGCGCTGACCTTTGCGACGGTATCTACTTTGGCGCTCAGTACTGGCACACGGTGGATTCCGAACTCAACCGCGATCTTGTCAAACGCACCAATGACAAGCTCAAGATGAACCCCAACTACAGCCTGGCGGGCTCCTATATCTGCACAAAGCTGCTGATCGACGGAATCATCAAGGCCGGATCCGTGGAGCAAAAAGCCGTGATCGCCGCACTGGAGGGCCACAAATACCAGGGTCTGACCGGTGAGGAAGAGGTGCGAAAGGCGGACCACCAGGTGCTCAAGAACTACTACCTGCTCAAGGGCAAGGCCAAGTCCAAGATGAAGAACAAGGACGACTACGTGGACGTACTCAGTTCGGGCAAGTCGTTCCTGCCCATCGACCAGACGGGCTGCAAGCGCGCCTGACCCTCGCGGCGTCCGCCGGGCTGGGCATAGCCCCATGCGCGCGCTGTGGCCGCCCCATTTTTTTGAGAACCCCAGCGGCATCGACAGGGTGCGGCTGGTGGTCGTTCGGCCGAGCACTTTATGAACATTTACCTTCTACAGGTCATCAATGGAGTCGGCATTGGCATGCTGTATTTCCTGTTGGCGGTGGGCCTGTCCATTGTTTTTGGTTTGCTGCGATTCGTGAACTTCGCGCACGGGGCGTTCTACCTGATCGGAGCGTATTTTTGCTACCAGATGACGCGATGGGGCATGAGCTTCTGGTTGGCTCTGGTAGTGGTGCCGCTGGTGGTGGGGGCGATTGGCTGGGCCACGGAAAAGCTGGTCCTGCGCCACGTGTATGCCTCGGACCATGAGTTTCACATCCTCGTGACGGTGGGTCTGGCACTCGCAGTCCAGGAGCTGGTGATCCTGCAATGGGGCCCACTGGGTGACAGCGTGGCGGTTCCCGACGCGCTGCAGGGAGTGGTGATGTGGGGCAGTTTCATCTACCCGAAGTACCGCCTGTTCGTGATCGGCTTTACTTCGGTGCTGGCAGTGCTGCTGTGGTGGGTTCTTGAGGGCACGCGACTCGGTAGCGCTGTGCGAGCAGGCAGCGAGTCGACCGAGATGGTCTCGCTGCTCGGCATCAATGTGCTGCGTATTTTCAGCCTGGTATTTGGTTTGGGTGCAGCCACCGCTGCACTGGCCGGCGTGCTTGCATCTCCCATCCGTGGAGCAGAACCCTTCATGGGCATTGAAGCCCTGGCGGTAGCCTTTGTCGTGGTGGTCGTGGGGGGGCTGGGCAGTTTCAGCGGCGCATTGCTGGGCGGATTGATGATCGGCATTGTGCAAAGCGTCATGAGCACGCTATGGCCAGAAGGGGCCCGCCTGATGATCTATGTGGCCATGGCGGCGGTGCTGCTACTGCGTCCCCACGGCCTGCTGGGCCGCAAGGAGTGAACCCTATGAAGAAATACACGCATTTTCTGTTTGCAGCAGTGGTGGTGGTGGCCATGCCGTTGCTGATGCAGTCGGGCTCCTTGGCTAGCGAGGTACTCATCTTTGCGCTGGCGGCCATGGGTTGCAATCTGCTGCTCGGCTTCACCGGCTTGCTTTCGTTCGGGCAGGGCATCTTCTTTGGTCTGGGCAGTTACACCGTTGCCTTGCTACTCACCCGCTGGCCTGTTCCCATGCCGCTTGCGTTGCTGCTCGCCACAGTCATGGGAGCGCTCGGGGCGGCCGTGGTGGGCTGGGTGGCCATTCGCCAGCGTGGCACCTACTTTGTGATGCTGACCTTGGCCTTTGCGCAGATGTTCTATTTCATTGCCTATACGGCTACCGGCTTGACGGGGGGAGACAACGGGTTGATGGATATCCCTCGTCCCAATGTGTCCATCCTGGGCTTTGACCTGTGGACGTTGGCGTCGCCCTGGCAGTTCTATGGTTTTGTTTCGCTGATTTTTTTGGTGGTGTTCTGGCTGCTGCTCAAGGTGTCACGCTCGACATTCGGGCGAACCTTGCTGGCAGTGCGAGACAACGAAGAGCGTGCGGCTGCCATTGGCTACAACCTCAGGCTGCTCAAGCTGCAGGCGTTTGTGATCTCGGGTGCTGTCACCGGTCTCGCGGGGGCGCTGCATGCCATGATGACCGGCCTGGCTCCGCTGTCCAACGCGGAGTACCACACCAGTGAAATGATCCTGGTGATGACCGTTATTGGCGGGACGGGCAACCTGTTTGCCTCGCTGCTGGGATCAGCGTTCTACCTGCTGCTGGCCGACTGGCTGTCTCAACTGTGGCCGCGTTGGCTCTTGCTGCTGGGCATTGCATTGATGGCCGTGAGCCTCTGGATGCAGCGCGGGCTGTGGGGCCTGGGTGAAACGGTCTGGAATCGGCTGCAAGGGCATCGCAAACAGTCGGCTGGCACGGTGGTGACGCCATCGGGAGCTGCAGTTCCTGCGAAAGGAGAACAGGCATGAGCCCAAAAACCCCGATCTTGTTGGAAGCCATTGATGTCGAGAAGCACTATGGCAAGTTTGCAGCGCTGGGCGGTGTAAGTCTCCAGGTGCGTGCGAATACCGTGCATTCGGTGATTGGCCCCAACGGTGCTGGCAAGACCACGTTGTTCCACATGCTCACCGGCACCAAGGCAGTCAGTGGAGGCCGGATTCTTTTTGATGGACAGGATGTCACCCATGAGCCAGACCATCGGCGGGTGCAGCGAGGCATTGCGCGTTCATTCCAGGTGACCAGCCTGTTCTTGAGCTTGCCCGTGCGTGAGAACCTGCGCCTCGGCGCACAAGGCGTACAGCCTGCACGCGCCCTGAATCCTTGGCACGAGCCGGTAGGGGCGCGTGCGCAGTCGCAGGTGGTTGACGCCGTTCTGTCCAAGGTGGGACTGGAGAACCTCGCGGACACCCCCGCTGGCAATCTTTCGCATGGCCAGCAGCGCCGGCTGGAAGTGGGCATGGCCCTGGCTGCACGGCCGAAGGCCATCTTCCTGGATGAGCCCACGTCTGGCATGGGCATCGATGACCTGGACGACATGAAGCGCTTGATCAAGAGCCTGCGCGACGAACACACGGTGGTCTTGATCGAGCACAACATGAACATCGTGATGGATATCTCGGACACCGTGACGGTGATGCAGCTGGGGCGCGTGCTGGCCGAAGGCATGCCACACGACATACGCAGCGACGAAAGGGTGCGGACTGCGTACTTGGGCAACATGATCACAGGGGGCAAGGCATGATTCTCGATGTTGACAACCTGCATGCCCACTACGGCAAAAGCCATGTGCTTCAGGGTGTGTGTTTCACGGTGGGTAACGGCGAACTGGTCACCCTGCTGGGGCGCAACGGCGCAGGCAAGACCACCACACTCAAGAGCATTGCCGGGGTAGTCGCTCCCACGCAGGGCCGATTGGCATTTGCCGGCAAACCGCTGCAGGGTCAGGCTTCGCATGTGATCGCCCGGCAGGGGGTGTGTCTGGTACCGGAGCACCGGGGCATCTTCAAGCTGCTGACCGTGGAAGAGAACCTGATGCTGGGCCTGCGAAAAAGCTCACCCTGGCAACTGGACGACGTGTACCGCATTTTCCCCAGGCTCAAGGAGCGCAAGCGTAACGGCGGTGGGCAGCTCTCCGGCGGCGAGCAGCAAATGCTCGCGATCGGCCGCGCGCTGATGAACGACCCCAAGTTGCTCATGTT
The DNA here is from genome assembly GCF_003061035.1 of Acidovorax sp. HMWF018. Lineage (NCBI taxonomy): Bacteria > Pseudomonadati > Pseudomonadota > Betaproteobacteria > Burkholderiales > Comamonadaceae > Acidovorax > Acidovorax sp. HMWF018. Next base: position 1,885 of record NZ_QAIM01000397.1, on the reverse strand, counting down.
GGACGAGCCCGTGGAGGGGCTGGCTCCCGTGATCGTGGAGGAAATCGTGGCCCAGCTCAAGACCATCAAGGCCGCAGGCGTTGCCATCTTGCTGGTGGAGCAGAACCTGGAGGTCTGCACGCAACTGGCCGACCGCCATTGCATCCTGGAACAAGGACGCATCGTCTACACAGCCGACAACGCAAGCTTTCTTGCCGATGAAGAGGTCAAAGACCGTTATCTGGGCGTGGGCTTGGCCTGAGCTCTGGCCCATCCCGCATTGAATCCCGAAGGGCGTTTCATGAAGTTTCTGATTGCTCGTCTTAACCACGAGACCAATACCTTTTCTCCGGTACCCACGCCCTTGAAGGCGTTTGCGCCCGAGTACGACGCGGCGGCCTTCCATGCCAACTTCGGCATGCGAACGGCGATGGCGGCTTTCATTGATGCAGCAAAGCGGGTAGGGGCGCAGTGCGTGACGCCCGTCTCCGCCACGGCAAACCCCAGCGGGCCGGTAGATGCCGACGCCTACCGCCAGTTGACGGACTGCATCGTCGCCGCAGCGGTGGGTTGCGATGCCATCCTGCTCGATTTGCATGGCGCGATGGTGGCGCAGAACACACCGGACGGGGAAGGAGACCTGCTTGCCCGGGTGAGGGCGGCTGCGCCTGGCGTACCGTTGGGCGTAGCTCTGGACCTGCACGGCAACATCACGCAGAAGATGGTTGATAACGCCGATGTGATGGTGGGGTTCAAGACCTACCCGCATGTGGACATGTACGAGACGGGCGAGCACGCGGCACGTCTCGTGTTGCACATGTTGCAGCAAGGGACGAGGTACGCCGTGCGCTGGCGACAGTTGCCGCTGCTCAGTCACACCCTGCGCAGCACGACCTTGGGTGGCGCTATGGCCGCCGCCGTGTCCTCGGCGCGGCAGGCCGAAGGGGAGGGTGTGCCAGCCATGACCATCTTTGCGGGCTTCTCCTTGGCCGACATTGCCGCACCATGCGTGAGCGTAGTGGCCACGGCGGAATGCACTGCCGAGGGTGAAGCGCTGTGCGCCGCTGCGCTGGACCGCGTGGCTGCCCAGATCTGGGCGGAACGTGAAGGCTACGTGTATGCCAGCGAGCCCTTGGCCGAAGCCTTCGTTCGGGCGCAGCGCATGGCCGAAGGGGTGGGCAAGCCCGTACTGCTGCTGGATCACAGCGACAACTGCATGTCCGGAGGAACCTGCGACACCATGGATGTACTGCAGGCCGCCTGGCAGCATGGCCTGACTGGTATCGCCACGGGGCCGCTGTCTGATCCGGAGGCCGTTGAGCAGCTCGTGGCGGCCGGTGTGGGCGCGCACGTGTCGGTGCGCTTGGGCAACAAGGTGCCGCTGGCTCGGCTGGGCATTGTCAAAGAGCCCGTGTTGGTTCAGGGCACAGTCCGTGCCATCAGCGACGGCAGCTACACCGTGACGGGCCCGATATACACCGGCCAGCGCTGCTCCATGGGGCGTGCCGTCTGGCTGGATGCCGGCGGCACGCAGATCGTGGTGGTGGAGCAGCCGCACGAACCGTGGGATCTGGGCGTTTTTTCTTGTGTGGGCCTGGACCCCACGGCATATCGTTACCTGCTGCTCAAGTCGCGCATGTACTGCCGACCGGTCTTTGTGCCGCTCTCTGCTGGATTGGTGGAGTGCGATAGCCCCGGCGTAACCAGCTCGGACTACCAGCTGTTCCCGTTCGAAAACCTGCGCCAGCCCGTCTACCCGCTGGGCGACGTGCTCGCATACCCCTGACTGAGCTATATCTCTGGAGCTTCTATGGACACCAAAGTCAAACCCGACATCGAGAACCTGCGCATCAACGGCGATCGCCTGTGGGCATCGTTGATGGAGCTGGCGCAGATCGGCGCCACC
>NZ_QAIM01000039.1:0-5007 GCF_003061035.1 Acidovorax sp. HMWF018 | reverse complement strand
CCGTTGCACTCTTGCAGCACATTGAGGTATTCAGGGTCGAAGTCGAAGTGAGGGTAATCATTTCGGATCATTCGCCGCATTTCGTCTAGTTCTGACGGGGAAAGGGGACCCACATTGGTGGCGATGACAAATTGGAGAGGCATGTCTTTCGAGCGTTGGGCAATGTCCGCTAGTGGCCGAATTCTGCCGTAGATGATCGCATGGACACGCGGATTCGCCACCTGCAACCGGTGTCGGGCGGAGTGGTCAGATCGAGACGGGCTCGGTGGTCAGGCGCGCCCGGAATACGCACTGGCACAATGCATTCGCACCGAATCAGGAACATGCGACCAGATGGCCAAGATGAACGTGATGCGGGGGAAAGTCCGAGCCCCCACGCCAGAAGAAGCGAAGGCGAGTGCGGGCAAACCCATGCGTTGGGCAACACGCGAACAATCCGGGCTGGCCGTCTCTATCTGTGACCTTACCCGCAAAGAAACCGGACTGGCTTGCAAGTGTGTCTGCCCGGCCTGCGGCAGCGCCCTCCAAGCGGTGAATGCTGGGGTCGATAGAGAGCATTTCCTGCGCGCGAATACGCTCGGCCAGTTCTTTCGCCATGAGAGCGGTCAACAACGTGACAACTGCCTTGTCGTCATGGGGCGGATCGCCGCCCTGCAGCTGCTCATCGACCGCGGAGAAATTGACCTGCCACCACCTACGCGTCGGGCACATGTTCAAGGTCTATCCGGGCATCTGTACCCTGGCGAGGCGACCGCAACGCGCCAGCGCATGCATGTGGCCGAACACCGGTGGATCGACTCCCAGCTTGCTTCCATCACCCTTGATGACGGCCACATCGTATTGATTCGCCTTGACACTCAACGCACGGTGAAAAACGAAGGCGACTATGACGCCATCATCACGATTACCGTAGACAACCCGGTTGTTGCATCGTGGGATATGGCTGAAATCCTCGCCCGTATGCAACTAGGCGACCAGGTTCAGTCCTGCTGGGACAAGCATTGGGAGGATGACGAACTCAATCGCTTGGCCAGACAAGACGCCGAGAGGCAAGCCGAAGAGTACCTTGACCGCCTGCCCTCGGAGCTGGGCCATCTGGAAGGACTCACCAAGGCCCAGCAGTCCGAAAGCGTCCTGCACCACGTGATCAAGTCAATCCTCCTGCGGGCCAACTCGATCTCCACGCCTCCCTACTCTCTGCCTCTGCACCGGTACATGGCGGACGGCGACACAGTCAGCCGTGAGGTTGTGCTTGCCCTTGGGGATCTGAATCTGAGTGGCTTGTCCTCGGAGTCGCAGTTAGCAGGGATCGTGGCGGACATCTATTGCCGCGCGCATTCTGCGCGCCATGATTCATTCGATCTCATCATTGAAGTGGCAGTGACACACAGGGTCGACGAGGACAAGAGCAAAAAGATCAAGACCATGGATATCGCCTGCCTTGAAATCGATGTGCGAGGTTTTCGTCAAAGGGGCCGAATTACTGTGGCCGAACTCGCTGACGAGGTCTTGCGAAACCCGCAGAACAAGCGCTGGATCCACCACCCGTTGATGGCGCAAAAATTTGCTGAGGAACATCAGGCACTTGATGAGCAAGAAAAGACCACAAGGGAAGCAATAGAGCGGCAGCGTCACACTCGCGGATGGCTCGATTCATTGACACAAGAGCAATTGCTTGGGATCTACCTTCAGGCCCTGGTTCACTATTGGAAGTGGGGCGTGGACAGTGAAGTTGCTGGCCATTTTGTCGAGCTGTCCGACCTCAGTAGCCGACTGGTATCTATGGGACTCACCGGTGCCGCTGCGCCCCCCATTGTTGAAAATGGCGGTGTGCTTCACTTTCTACACCTGTGCAAGACGTACAGCCATGCCCCGGTGCCAGCCAACATCTCGCTCACCGAGATGTGCAGCACCCTCGCGCAATCACGATACTTTCGGTCGCTCATCACATACTGCCTGGTGGGGATCAAGGTCTACCAACCGTTGATCCGAGGCGCACAGGGACCCGAGATGCAGGCCATCCGAACGCATATCCTGACCTCATTGCAGAGCGGTGAGAGCCACTTTGCCCGGTTGCGGAAGTTCGACGCCCTCATTGGCGCTCTGTTTCCTGAACTCGCCACCAGCCTGGCAGCTGCGTTGGGCACTGAGGATCATGCACAGGCATTGCAGCGTGAAAAGCGAAAGAGAGAGTCTGAGCGGCACGAAAAGGAGCAGGCCTCCCGTGCAGCACTCGAAGCATCAATGAAGCACGAGGCAAGCAGGCACGCTGTCACACAGGCCATTTTTGATGCGACGCGGGGCGGGTGGCTACCAAAACTTGGCCTTGCAAGTGATGTCGAGCAGATCCTAGCTACGCAGGAAATGCGGGTCGCGGCCAAAAGATTCATGGCACATGGCTTTGATGTGCAGGATGTGATTTCGTCTGCATGGAGTGCGCGTGAAAACGGCACCACAGCGTACGCCTGGTTCCAAACCCGGTACTTCGGCGACGCGGCTGAGGTGCACAAGCTCAAGGATCTCTTAAAGCTGGGGTGGATGCTTTGAACCTTGAGGCTGCAGATGCTCAAGCCAGGGCCAGTTGGATAAAAAAAACCGAGCTGCGCAGCCGGTGGAGATCACCAGTCAATCCTGCGCCATAACCACCTGCAGCAGGTATCTTCCGATTAAGAATATATTTTCAAAAACGTAAGGAGAGTGAATTGAACAAGAAAATTGCAGTCTGCATTTCAGCATCAGCCACTTTATTGATTATCGGTTGTACCGAGAGCCCCAACACAGGAACACCCAATATTGAAGCAGCCGCTCCAAAAGTCCCGCCTCTAGAAAAGACAATAATGCTTAAAGATTTGGCCATTGGAAAGCCAATTAAAAGCATTAAGGGAGCAAAAGAGTACAGCAGTAAAATGTACATGTTTGACTATGAATACTTCGGGGAGAAACGGACGTTTAATGTTTCAACAAACGATGCGGGTTTAATAACCAAGTATCAGACAAGATTCAGCAGTGGATCCGAAAGTCTGAAATCTGCAATCGAGGAAAAGTTGAGCACCGAAAATGGAAGGCCGGTTAAGTTCAGTTGTGATGGCAGTAAGTTCTCACCAGATAGTAGCGCCGATATGGAAATAAAAACCTGCAAGATAGACAGTCTGAACGAGGTTTTAACTATTACCGAAACACGGATGCAACCAACGGCCAAATATGCTGGACTTCCTCAACTGCCCTCCGTAGTGACATCAATTGAGTTGGTGGGTACCGTTCTAAATTCGGAGGCAGAAGCTGCCAAAAAGAAGGCAGATGAAATCAAAGCCAAGGCCGCAGAAGCGAAACGGAAAAGTGACGTTTAACGGTCATGTGCATCGTTCACCAGTTGATGACGTGAGTTTGGTGCCGGCAGAGTATTGAGGTACGCCCGGCAAGCTCACCCAGCCCCACGGAATGTGGGCGCTGGGCGAATGCAGGGACGATGAAGGGGAGGAGGGCGCTAAGAGCTCAACTCAGCCAGGACCAGGTCCACCTCCAGCGAAAGATCCTCCCGCTGGGCTTGAATCCAGTTTGCGAGCGACCGTCGCGTCACGCCGTCGATGTTGTCACTGCGGACACTCTCGATGACTCGAAAAACATCCACCTTGCGCAACGAACTGATGTCGTCTGCGGCGATATGGATATACAGCGCATGCACGCTGTCGCTGATGCCCGCTACCGACGTGGTAATGGGAGGCTTTTCAGGGTGGATTGCCACATTTCTTCCTTGTAGAAAATGGGCTCTGTGCCCACCGGGCATCAGGCCCACATGGGATTACGGATAGCTCGATCCGAGCGTTTTGAATGAAGCGATTCGGATCGCAAAACCAAGCTGTCGATCAGGGTGAAGAAAATTCAACACCTCATCCACCCTTCGGTACCCTCAGCGAGAGCAATCCGGTTTGCTGAAGCACAGACACAATCTGGAGCTGGTCCTCGTTGAACCCCAGAGTGTTGAAAGTGCGCGAGCTGGCGAATCCTTGCCGAACTTGGACATGGACGCCGCTCTTGTCACGCGCGATGTGCTTGCGATCAGCAAAGGGCAAGCTTGCACTGGTCGTGACACGCAGGCCAAGATCGAAAGCCTTGGCCATCCAGCCACTGCTGTCGACAGACTCGGCACTGGCCACGTCGAACACCAGGAAATCCTTGGCGCCGCACGCAATGAGGAGGTCCTCACGCTTTACGCGCCGCAACCAGTCAGGGCCTTGTTGATTGCGAAGTTGCTGCAGCAGGGCTGCGTCATCAAAGGACACAGCGTAACGACGGCCATTACCGTCCAGCCACAGCGACCGCAGCTTGTGTTTCCAGTTTTTGCCGTGGTGCATCGCAAATCGCAAAGCAGCTTGGTATTGCTGGGCAGAGATGATGGTATCCATTGGGGAGTCCTTGTAGGCCTCCCCACATCCGGGGAAGGCCCGGATGGGAAAACGCAGCCTAAGGGACTGCAGGAATAGGGCTGCAACGATGCAGCAGGCAGAGCATGAGCTCAGGTGAGAACATTTTTGCATGGCGCACCGCTTTTATCCGTCAAATGCAACACAGAGCCCCACATCAATGACGATATCGGTCCGAATCGTGCCGATATCGATGACCTGAAAACCATCCAATCCCCATAGATTCATGGGATGCAAGCAACCACTCTAGGAATCAACGAGCCAACGACAAGCGCAGTGCAGCGTGACATCCCCGTGCATCGCATCCTGGTTGTACAGCTACTGGCAACAGTTGCAATCTGCGCCTCTGTAGGGTTCCTCATCGGCTTTGACCTCAACGCATTCCCCGACCAGGGCCTAGCCACATGGTCCGATACAGCCAAGGCCATTGCCGCTGTAGCCATTTTTCCGGCCATTGCTGTCTTTTGCGCAGCTCCTCATGTTGCGGTCAGTCTGGACGCAAGCGCATCAGGGCTGGCAGTTACCGCAACGGCGGCAATTTTGGGTGTCCCTGCGGTGCAAGCAGGGGTTCTTCAGGGGCTTGTTT
>NZ_QAIM01000396.1:0-7063 GCF_003061035.1 Acidovorax sp. HMWF018 | reverse complement strand
GGGGGTGGGGGCACGGGCCTTGTCTTCTTATTCGAATGGGTTGTAATGAAATGAAAACTTAGTTGTTCCAGTTTTATCGGGGAAACCCTAGGATGCGAACCATCTCTCAACGAAAGGTTTTCCCTGTGAACAACAACAAGCGCCTTCTCCTGCAATCCGCCCTGGCCCTGGCCGCTGCTGCCGCTTTCTCGTCCGGCGCCATGGCCCAGGACAAGCCCATCAAGGTGGGCGTGACCGGCGGCCCCCACGCCCAGATCTTCGAGCAGGTGAAGAAGGTTGCCGAGAAGGACGGCCTCAAGATCCAGATCGTCGAGTTCAGCGACTACGTGCAGCCCAACGCTGCGCTGGCTGCCGGCGACCTGGACGCCAACAGCTACCAGCACAAGCCCTACCTCGATGCGCAAGTGGCCGACCGTGGCTACAAGCTGGTGTCGGTGGGCTACACCGTCAACTTCCCCATCGGCCTGTATTCCAAGAAGGTCAAGAAACTGGAAGACCTGAAGGAAGGCGCCAAGTTCGGCATTCCCAACGACCCCACCAACGGCGGCCGCGTGCTGCTGGTGCTCCAGGACAAGGGCCTGATCAAGCTGCGTGACGGCGCGGGCCTCAAGGCCACGCCGCTGGACGTGGTGAGCAACCCCAAGAAGCTCAAGTTTGTTGAATTGGACGCCGCTCAGCTGCCCCGTTCGCTGGACGATCTGGACGCCTCGGCCATCAACACCAACTTTGCGCTGTCGGCCGGCCTGAACCCTGGCAAGGACGCCATTGCACAAGAAAACGCCAAGAGCCCCTACGTCAACCTGATCGCCGTGCGTGAAGCCGACAAGGACAAGCCCTGGGTGGCCAAGCTGGTGAAGGCTTACCACTCGGAAGAAGTCAAGAAGTTCATCCAGACCGAATTCAAGGGCTCGGTGCTGCCAGGCTTCTGAAGCTGATCGCAAATGCGCCCTGCGATGAAGGGCGCTGTGGCTCTGCGGACTGGTTGCTGCTTCGCCCTCTCTCCCGCAAGGGGAGAGGGGTGGAAAAAGCGGCTGCGACAGCAGTCAAACATCCAAGTATTTTTGGCGTTATGCGCTTTTCCGTAAAGCGCAGACAGCTATCCAAATGATAGCGTTTCGCCAACACCATTCCCCTGCGTTGCGCTGGGAAAACTGTGGTGTCGCGCTTGCATACACAATGAGAGGGTAACGTCCAGTAACACCATCCCCTCCACCATGCCCTTCGCGGAACGAATCCTCACAGCGGTCTGGTTGAGTGCGACCACGCTGTTGTTCGTTGCGTCACTGTGGGCACCGGCACCGGGCGTGCGGCTGTTTCTGGACAACGCCTCCTGGACGCTGGCGTTTGGGCTGTCTGCCTTCTGGGCCTGGCGTGGCTGGCGGCTGGCGCCGCCCACCGACCGCGCGCTGCACACCGGCCTGCTGATCTTTGCGGTGCTGGTGGCCCTGGGGCAAATGGTGTGGAACGTGCAGGTGGCGCTGGACTGGAACCCGTTCCCCGCGCCCGCTGACCTGCTGTTTCTGGCGGGTGGGCCGCTGTGGGCTGCCACCGTCATCCGCGCCACTTTTGCGCGCCTGTCGCGCGACCGGGCCTACCCGGCGGCCCTGGACTTTGGCGGCACGGTGCTGGCGCTGCTGGCGTTCACGCTGGTGATCTACCTGCCCTCGGGCGAGGTGGACTCGCTGGCCGTGGGCACGGTGCTGGTGCTGTACCCGGCCGGGTTTCTCGCTGCGGCGGGCGTCACGGCGCTGGCTGTTCCGACGGTGGGGGTGCGCATCGACCGGTCCCATGCGCTGGTGCTGCTGGGCCTGCTGGGCTTTGGCCTGAGCTGGATGCAGTGGAACCTCATGGTCATCAGCAACACGGTGCAGCCGGGCATCTGGTTCAACGCCAGCTTCAGTGTGTCGGCGCTGGTGCTGGGCTGGGGCGCACGCTGGCTGCGGTTTGAGATGTCGGCAGATGCGGCCTACCGCCGCCAGTGCGACCAGGTCATGAACTACGTGCCACTGCTGTCCATGACGCTGGCGGCCATCACCCTGGTGCTGCTGTTTGTGGCGCCCGATGGCAGGGCAGGCATGCAGGCGCTGATCCTGGTGTGCTGCCTGCTGGTGCTGCTGCTGGCGGCACTGCGCCAGACCATTGTGGTGAGCCTGCTCAACCGCCTGCGCACGGCCGAGGCCGCTGTGCTGCGCAACGAGGAGCAGCTGTACCGCGTGGCGCACTTTGATGCGCTCACCGGCCTGCCCAATCGACGCTACTTTGAAGACGCCCTGGAGCGTGCCGTGGCCGAGGCCGCCCGCGACACACACAGCACCAACCGCCGCGTGGCGCTGATGCTGATCGACCTGGATCACTTCAAGAGCGTGAACGAAACCTATGGCCACCGCGTGGGCGACGCGCTGCTGAGCGAGGTGGCGCAGCGCATCACCCAGCTGCTGGCGGGGCAGGGCCTGGTGTCGCGGCTGGCCAATGACCAGTTCACGGTGATGCTGCTGCGCCCCGCGTCGCGCACCGAGCTGGCGCAGCTGGCGGCCTCGCTGGTGGAGGGCCTGGCGCAGCCCTGGGAGCTGTCGGAGGTGGGCGCACAGTACATGGGCGCCAGCCTGGGCATCAGTCTGTACCCGGACGACTCGGCCAACAGCGTGGAGCTGGTGCGCCACGCTCATTCGGCGCTGCACGCCACCAAGAGTGCAGGCCGGGGCTCGTACCGCTTCTACATCGAGGAGTTCACGCAGATCACGCGCGGGCGGCTGGAGCTGCGCCGGCGCTTGCACAACGCGCTGCAGGCGGGCGAGTTCGCGCTGGTCTACCAGCCCCAGCTCAACCAGCAGCGCCAGACCGTGGGTGCCGAGGCGCTGCTGCGCTGGTCGGTGGATGGCAAGGCGGTGCCGCCCGACGAGTTCATCCCGCTGGCCGAGGAGAGCGGGCTCATCGTGCCCATCGGGCTGTGGGTGTTCGAGACCGCCTGCCGCCAGATGGCGCAGTGGCGTGCCGAGGGCTGGCAGGTGCCCGTGGTGTCGGTCAATGTCTCCACCATCCAGCTGCGTGAGCCGGGTTTCACCCAGACCCTGCTGGGCGTGACCCAGCGCGCCGGGGTGGCGCCCGCCGGCCTGGTGCTGGAGATCACCGAGTCGCAGCTGCTGGACGAGTCCCTGTACGCCATCGCGCTCGATCTGAAGAACGCGGGTTTTGCGCTGTCGATCGACGACTTTGGCACCGGCCACTCGTCGCTCATCAAGCTCAAGCGCCTGCCGGTGAGCGAGCTGAAGATCGACAAGGTGTTTGTGCGCGACATCGTGGTGGACGTGAACGACCGCGAGATCTGCGCCACCGTCAACGCCCTGGCCCGCACGCTGGGGCTGGAGGTGGTGGCCGAAGGCGTGGAGACCGAGGAGCAGCTGCAGTTGTTGATCCGCATGGGCTGCGAGCGTTTTCAGGGCTGGCTGTTTGCACCGGCCCTGGCGCCCGGGCCACTGGCCGAGCAATGGCTGCAGCGGCAGGCGCCGCCCGCTGCGCAGTGACTGCTGGCACGGTGTGGCGTGGGGGCGGCATGGTCCGTGTGTGGCATATCAAAAATGATAGCTGCTCAGGCATGTTCCACTAGCGCATCCGGCCGTTTTGCCCTGATAAAAGCCCAAACCCGGCACAGGGCCGGGTTTGGGGTGGCTTGCAGGGCTTGTGCCCTGCGCGCCGTTGTTGCCGCTGGGCTTAGGCGGCCTGCGACACGCGGCCTTGGTTGGCGGCCACGCTGGTGTGCGTGGAAATTTCCACATTGGCCGAGGCCAGTGCGGCCGCCTTGGCGTCTGGGCCCATTGCCACGCCTTCGGCACGCACAAAGCGCACGTCGGTGATGCCGAAGAAGCCAAACACCACCTTCAGGTAGCTCTCCTGGTGCTCCATGGCCTGACCGCCTTCGCTGGTCGAGTACACGCCGCCACGGGTGGAGGCGACGATCACCGTTTTGCCACCGGCCAGACCCACGGGGCCCTTCTCGGTGTACTTGAAGGTGCGGCCTGCTTGCGCCAGGCGGTCGATCCAGGCCTTGAGCTGGCTGGGGATGGAGAAGTTGTACAGCGGCGCGCCAATCACGATCACGTCGGAGGCCAGGAACTGGCTCACCAGGGCCTCGGACAGTGCGTTTTCAGCGCGCTCTGCCTCGGTGGCAGCGGCCTGGCCGGTGCGGAACCCCAGCGACTGGGCCGACAGGTGCGAAGGCGCTTGCTGGGCCAGGTCCAGGTATTGCACGGTGGTGCCAGGGTGAGCGGCTTGCCAGGCGGTCACGGTGCGGGCAGTCAGTTGGCGGGACACGGATTGATCACCGGTGATGGCAGAGTCGACGTGAAGCAGTTGCATGAGGGAACTCCTGGGGTTCTGTGGATCGGAGCCACAGCGTGTGGCCATGGGATGAATTGTGGGGATGGATCAATTTGTTGATAAGGTAGTGAACTTGCGATAGATTGTTCTATCCATAGGACGATGAAGCCCATGCAAGATCTCAACGACATGCTGTATTTCGCCGAAGTGGTGGAGCGCGGTGGCTTTGCCGCTGCGGGCCGCGCGCTCGGTATCCCCAAATCGCGCCTGTCACGCCGGGTGTCCGACCTGGAAACGCAGCTGGGCGTGCGCCTGCTGCAGCGCACCACCCGCAAGCTCTCGCTGACCGAAGTGGGCGAAGCCTATTTGCGCCACTGTCAGGCCATGCGCGAATCGGCCCAGGCGGCGGCCGACACGGTGGCCCAGGTGCAGACCGTGCCCCGCGGCACCATCCGCGTGAGCTGCCCCGTCACGCTGGCGCAGACCGTGGTGGCCGAGCTGATCCCCCGGTTCCTGGCCAGTTGCCCGGAGGTGCGTATCGACATGCTGGTGAGCAACCGCGCGGTCAACCTGGTGGAAGAGGGCATCGACGTGGCGCTGCGCGTGCGTCCCTCGGTGGACGACAGCGGCAGCATGGTCGTCAAGCGGCTGGACCACACCACGCAGATCCTGGTGGCCAGCCCCGAGCTGCTGATCCGCCAGGGCACGCCCCAAACGCTGGACGACCTGGCCAAGCTCGACAGCATCGCCATGTCGGCCCCCGATGGCCGATCGACCTGGAACCTGATCGGACCGGGCGGCGTGCACCAGGTGGTGCAGCACACGCCGCGCTATGTGGCCGACGACCTGCTCACGCTCAAATACGCGGCCGTGGCCGGCACGGGGGTGTGCTGGATGCCCGACTACATGTGCCAGGAAGAAATGCGCGAGCGCATGCTGGTTCGGGTGCTGCCCGACTGGGCGCCGGCGCCCGCCATCGTGCATGCCGTGTTCCCCTCCCGCCGGGGGCTGTCGCCCGCGGTGCGGCGTTTTCTGGACTACCTGGGCGAGGCCATGCCCGGCCGCAGCAGCCTGAGCACACGGCAGGCCCTGCAGGGGCTCGACGGGGCCAATATCTGAGAACCTGTTCAAAGCACAGGTTCTGAGGCGCTGGGCGCAAAGCCTGCGCTGGTGCACGGGTTCGGTGGGCAAAGCGCTTTTTGGCGCCACAATGCAACGAATTGCAACTGTGCGGGCTGCGCCCGTCCGTGTGGTCGGCACACGCGGCGGCCCGGGGACTTTTTGTGACCGCTCCACACCCCATCGACCAAGACATCCGGCAAGCCCGCGTGCACCCTGCCGTGCGCGCCATCGTGATCCCGCCGTGCCCCGAATCGTTGCTGCGCCTGCAGCAGATCGTGGCGGCGCCCGAGCTGGACTCGACCGCGCTGGAGCAACTGGCATCCTCCGACGTAGCCCTGGCCGCTGCCGTGATGCGGCTGGCTAATAGCCCGCTGTACGGCCTGGCCCAGCCGGTGCAGACCGTGGGCATGGCGCTGACGGTGCTGGGGCTGCAACCGGCCGTGGAGCTGTTGTCTGCCTTCATCACGCGCAACGCGCTGCAGGTGCGCTCGCCGCTGCTGGAGCATTTCTGGGAAAGCTCGCAGCGCCGCGCCATTGCGTGCGAGCACATCGGCCACCAGCTTTACAGCCTGGACCCGGGCCTGGGTTACAGCTTCGGGCTGTTCTGCCACGTGGGCATGCCGGTGCTGGTGAAGGCGGTGCGGGGCTACGCGGGCACCGTGACCGAGGCCCTGGCGCGCAAGGACCGCACCTTTACCCAGACCGAGAACGCGAGCCACCGCACCGACCATGCGGTGATGGGCGCCATCGTGGCGCGCACCTGGCACCTGCCGGGCGACGTGGCCCAGGCCATCTGGCTGCATCACGACTTTGCGTGCCTGAACGACGAGCAGTTTGATCCCACCGTGCGGCACCTGGTGGCGCTGGGCTTGCTGGCCGAGTTTCTGGTCAACCAGCACGACGGCCTGGCCCCCACGCGCGAATGGACCCAACACGGCCAGGCCTGCATGGACCACCTGCATGTGACGCAGGACGAGCTGGACCACTGGATCGACGCGCTGCATCCTGCGTTTGAGGCAGTGCGGTTCTGATGATTCCGACGAGCAACTGACTCGCCCCTATCGCCGAGCGGGGCAGCTACGCCCGCCCCCTGCGGACATGACGTGGGAACTGCGAGACCTGCCGGTGCGCTTTTCAGCGGGCCGCTTCCAGCAGCTCTGCCAGGCGCGTGTGCCCCCGCTGTGCCGCGAGCTGTGCCGCATTCAGACCTTCGCGGTCCACCAGCGCCGGGTTGGCGCGCAAGGCCAGCAGCCGCTGCACGGTGGCGGTGTGGCCGTTCAAGGCGGCCAGCATCAGGGCGGTTTTTCCTTCGGGGTCGCGGGCATCCACCGGAGCGCCCTGTTGCACGAGGGCTTCGACCTGCTGAGGTTGGCCCGTACGGGCGGCCTCCCAGATGGTGTTGGGCAAGGCCGCGCCCAGATTTTTTGACATGGCAGGGGCTGCAGCAGCCGCTTGGTGGTCGCGCGCCGCAGAGTCAGCCAGCGGGGCGCGGGTGGCTGGTGCAGCTGCTGCGGCGGGGGCAGCCGGAGCGGTTTCTTGAAGGGCTGGTGCAGGGGAGACTGATGCGCGTTCGCGTCTTTCGGCACCGGATTCGGCGCGTGGGGCTGCGGCCGTCGAGGGCATGGGG
>NZ_QAIM01000395.1:0-2303 GCF_003061035.1 Acidovorax sp. HMWF018 | reverse complement strand
CACAATGGCTTTCCCAGATTGGCGAATCGCGGCGACTCCCTCCGCTACAAGTGGAATGATGGCGGGTGAGAGACCTTCAAAAGGTTCGTCGAGTAAAAGGAGTTCTGCGTCGAGAGCCAATGCGCGGGCGATAGATACCATCTTGCGCTCGCCACCCGAAAGCTCTGCCCCCCCGCGTTTACGGTATCGTTCCAGCTTGGGGAAAATACGATATGCTTCCGAAATGCGCTCCGCAGCAGGTCTGCCACAGGTACGAGTCCACGTCGGAAGTTCAATGTTTTCCTCGACCGTGAGGTCGGCATACACTTCCGATTCTTCAGGGGAAAAGCCAATGCCCAGTTGCGCAATCTGCCATGTGCTCAAGCGCGCAAGATCTTTATCTTCCCACGAGATGCGCCCGGAAACGGGCCGAAGATAGCCCATCAACGACCGAAAAGTGGTGGTCTTTCCCGCTCCATTTCTGCCGAGAAGACATACCAGTTCACCGGCGCGAACCTCAAGACTGATACCTCGAAGAATTCGACTTCCCTGGATGTCCACGGTCAGTTCGGACACGTTCAGCATGGCTGGTGTTCCCCCTCGTTTTTTTTCTGACTACTGTGGACAGGGCCGATCACTGCTTCAAGCATCAAGGAGTCCTTAAAGAAAACATCCGGAGACATATCTCCAATCACACGCCCTTCCTGAAGCGCGATCACCCGATGCGAGTAACGTGCGACCAGTGTCATGTCATGCTCGACTTGAATGATGGCGCTCACCCCTTCCGAGCGTGCCGCCTTCACTAACAGTTCCATAATCCCGTATTTGTCTCCACTTGAGACGCCCGAAGTAGGTTCATCTAAAAGGATGGCCTTAGGACGAAGTGCAAATGCGCTGGCGATATCAAGGAGTTTTTTCTCTCCTTGTGAGAGAGAACCAGCTCGTTCAAAAAGCTTGTGATGCAAGCCAAGTGTTCCAGCAATATGCTGAACTTCGTCCTCGATCTGAGGATCTTTGGTCAATGTTCGTAATGGATTCGAAGCTCTACGCAACCTTGAACTTACAGCAACTGCGATCGTCTCCCAAACGCTCACCTCTGGAAAAATATTGACCAGCTGGAATGAACGGGCCATGCCCATCGCAGCCAACTTAACCGGACCTACTCCAGCAATACTATTTCCCATGAAATGCACCGTCCCTTGGGAGGGGGCCGCCAACCCCGTCAACACATTGACGAGTGTGGTCTTCCCTGCTCCATTCGGGCCGACTATTGACACGAATTCACCGCCTCCGATCTCCAAAGACACATTCTTTAGAGCTTGGTACGATCCATAAGATTTGGATACATTGCATGCGCTCAACATGGCACTCATTGGGCATCTCCCCTTACACGACGTTGCAAGTGATTGGAAATCGTGCCGATCAATCCTTCTGGAAGCACAAGCACGAGAAACACCAACGTAGCACCCAACATAAATCTCCAGTAGGCCGTACTCGATACCAGTACTTCATGCAGCAGAACAAAAATGAGCGCCCCTACCCCAGGCCCCACAAAGGTTCCAGCCCCCCCAAGAATCATCATGAAAATAAGATTGCCTGACTGAGGCCAATACGCAAGCTCCGGATCAGCAAGTCCAGTGGAAACCCCCAACATCGCGCCAGCGATTGCACCGAAAACGCCAGACACTACAAAGGCAAACAGTCGGAGGCGATAGACACGTACGCCAAGGTACCGAGCCTTGCTCTCATTGTCTCTAATAGCGCGCAGCTGGAGGCCAAGAGGCGAACTGACGATGCGCCAGGTGAGCAATCCGAGCAGCACATAAACTATCAAACAGTAGTAATAGAACGGACCACTGAGAAACTGAGTCGCAGTCATATCCCAATCCTGCCCCAGTAACATCGGCCGCAGGACACGCATACCTTGATCACCTCCTGTCAAGTTGTAGAACTTGAACAGGAAAGAGTGAAGAAGCATGCCAAACGCAAGTGTGAGCATGCCAAAGAAGATATGTGTGAAACGGACACAGAGAGCACCAATCGCCAATGCGAATAGTCCTCCCAAACTCGCTGCTGCGATCAAGATCAACTCAAAGTGGAGAACGCCCGCCTGGGTCGCTGCGGCCGCCACGTATGCCCCTACAGCCAAGAACATTGCATGGCCAAAGGACAGCAACCCCGTGTAGCCAAACAGAAGATTCATGCCGAGAAGAGCGATTCCAAATGCCAAGGCAGGCATAAGCATCACGGTGCTGTACGGCGTTAGCATCAAAGGTGCAATTGCAAGTCCAGCTAGCAACACAACAAATGGAATAACGCCGTTA
>NZ_QAIM01000394.1:11435-27343 GCF_003061035.1 Acidovorax sp. HMWF018 | reverse complement strand
GTGCAGGGGAGGCGGAGGGAGGCTCCGAGCGTGAAGCCGAGGCAAAGGGCAGCAGGCGCCGCAGGGACAAAAGCATAGCCCGCTAGTGTGCTGCCAGTTGCTTAAGCGCGCATTAATGTCCGGCGCCAAGACCCCGCGCATGGTGGGCCAAATGGTCGCCCACAAAGCTCTGCACAAAGTAGTAGCCGTGGTCGTAACCCGTGTGCCGGCGCAGCGTGAGCGGCTGGCCGATGGCCTGGCACGCGGCCTCGAACAGGTGGGGGTGCAACTGGTCGGCCAGGAATTTGTCGTCCAGCCCCTGGTCGATGAGGATGCCTGCCGGGTAGGGCGCGATGGGCTGGTGTTGCATCAGCACCGTGGCATCGTGCTCCAGCCAGGTGGTGCGGTCGGGGCCCAGGTAGCCGGTGAAGGCCTTTTCGCCCCAGGGGCACTGGGTGGGCGCGCAGATGGGCGCAAAGGCCGACACGGTCTTGAACCGGCCGGGGTGGCGCAGGGCGAGTGTGAGCGCGCCGTGCCCGCCCATGCTGTGGCCGAAGATGCCCAGGCGCTGCGCGTCTATGGGCAGGTGCTGGCCCACCAGGGGCAGCAGCTCTTGCAGCAGGTAGCTCTCCATGCGCCAGTGGGTGTTCCAGGGGCTCTGCGTGGCGTCGAGGTAGAAGCCCGCCCCCACGCCAAAGTCCCAGCTGGCCGTGGCGCCGGGCAGGGCCAACACGGCGTCGCCGCGCGGGCTGGTGTCGGGCGCGATCAGGGCCAGGCCCAGTTCGGCGGCCAGGCGCTGGGCTCCGGCCTTGATGGCAAAGGTCTCCTCGGTGCAGGTCAGCCCGGCCAGGTACAACACGGCGGGCACAGGGCCCTGTTGTGCCTGGGGGGGCAGGTACACCGAGAACTTCATCGGCAGGCCGATGGTTGTGGAGGTGTGTTGGTAAAAGCGCTGCTCGCCGCCAAAACAGGCGTGTTGGCTGAGCAGGTCCAGGGGAGTGGTCATAGTGTTTGCTCTTGAATTGATAGCTGCTCAGGCAATATTTCGTAGCGCTTGAGGCAGTTTTCGCTGGTAGGGAGCCTAAAAACCGGCTCCAGGCCGTTTGTCATGGCCCGCCAGGGCCAGCACCCAGAGTGCCCGGTTGTCTCTGGGGCTGTGGGCGCTGGCGAGTAGCCGAGTTACGCGGCGTATTTGACGACCGAGCGGATCGACTTGCCTTCGTGCATCAAGTCAAAGGCTTCGTTGATGTCCTTCAGGCCCATGGTGTGGGTCACAAAGGGCGCGAGCTGGATCTTGCCTGCCATCGCGTCTTCGACCATGCCGGGCAGCTCGCTGCGGCCCTTGACGCCGCCAAACGCCGTGCCCAGCCACTTGCGGCCGGTGACGAGCTGGAAGGGGCGGGTGCTGATCTCTTGCCCCGCGCCTGCCACGCCGATGATGACCGACTGGCCCCAGCCCCGGTGCGCGCATTCCAGTGCCGCGCGCATCACGTTCACGTTGCCGATGCACTCAAAGCTGTGGTCCACGCCCCAGGTTGTCATCTCGACGATGACCTGCTGGATGGGCTTGTCGAAGTCCTTGGGGTTCACGCAGTCGGTGGCGCCAAACACCTTAGCCAGGTCGAACTTGGAGGGGTTGGTGTCGATGGCGATGATGCGCCCGGCCTTGGCCAGCTTGGCGCCCTGGATCACGGCCAGGCCAATGCCGCCCAGGCCAAACACGGCCACCGTGTCGCCCTCTTGCACCTTGGCGGTGTTCTTGACAGCGCCCAGGCCCGTGGTCACACCGCAGCCCAGCAGGCAGACCTGCTCGGGGTTGGCGTTGGGATTGACCTTGGCGAGCGAGACCTCGGCCACCACGGTGTATTCGCTGAACGTGCTGCAGCCCATGTAGTGGTAGATGGGCTGGCCGTTGTAGCTGAAGCGCGTGGTGCCATCGGGCATCACACCTTTGCCCTGCGTGGCGCGCACGCTCACGCACAGATTGGTCTTGCCGCTCTTGCAGAACAGGCACTCGCCGCATTCGGCGGTGTAGAGCGGGATGACGTGGTCGCCGGGCTTCACGCTGGTCACGCCTTCGCCCACTTCCACCACGATGCCCGCGCCTTCATGGCCCAGCACCACGGGGAACAGGCCTTCGGGGTCGTCACCGCTCAGGGTAAAGGCGTCGGTGTGGCACACGCCGGTGTCGGTGATCTTGATAAGCACTTCGCCCTTTTTGGGCGGGGCGACGTCGATCTCGACGATCTGCAGGGGTTCTCCGGCTTTGAAGGCAACGGCGGCGCGGGATTTCATGGGGTGGTCCTTTCGGTCAATCGGGTAGCGAATGCGGGTGGGTGGTCTATTTGAGGTAGGAGCGAAGCAGCGCCAGCGTTTCGTCAATGGCTTGCTGGGACGGGGTCGGTTTTTCCGCCAGCGTCTCGCGTACGTGGCTGTCGAGCAGGTCGGCCATCAGTCCGTGCACGGCGCCACGCATGGCCGCCAGCTGCTGCAGGATAGGGGCGCAGTCACTGCCCGCTTCCACCGCGCGCTCCAGCGCCTCGGCCTGGCCCTTGATGCGGCGCAGGCGTGTGATGGCGCGTTGTTTGTCCTCGGCAGTGTGGGGCATGGTCAGGCGGCTGGCTGGTCGTTCACTGGGGTGTACTGGGTGGCAGTATAAAAGACAAGCACATATGCTGATTGCGCTACGGGCATTAAAAGGGCTATTACTCAGGGGGAGTATTCGAAAATTGGCAGTGAACCCCTCTCGATGAGCCATGAAAAAAGCCCGCAGGCACTGCCTGCGGGCTTTGTGGGGTGCGGGAGCGGCGCAGTGCGCCGCACCGATCAGCGGCTGGCCAGGGGAGGCACGTCGCGGCGCACGGAGCCGGTGAACAGCTGGCGGGGGCGGCCGATCTTGTACTCGGGGTCGCCGATCATTTCGTTCAGCTGGGCGATCCAGCCCACGGTGCGGGCCAGGCTGAAGATGCCGGTGAACAGGTTCACGGGGATGCCGATGGCGCGCTGCACGATGCCGGAGTAGAAGTCCACGTTCGGGTAGAGCTTGCGCTGCACGAAGTAGTCGTCTTCCAGGGCGATCTTTTCCAGTTCCTTGGCCAGCTTGAACAGCGGGTCGTTTTCGAGGCCCAGCTCGGCCAGCACTTCATTGCAAGTCTCTTGCATGAGCTTGGCGCGGGGGTCGTAGTTCTTGTACACGCGGTGGCCAAAGCCCATCAGCTTGACGCCAGAGTTCTTGTCCTTGACCTGCTTGATGAAGTCGCCGATCTTTTCCACGCCGCCTTGGGCCTGGATGTCGTACAGCATGTTCAGTGCAGCTTCATTGGCGCCGCCGTGGGCAGGGCCCCAGAGGCAGGCCACGCCCGCGGCGATGGCGGCGAACGGGTTGGTGCCCGACGAGCCGCACAGGCGCACGGTGGAGGTCGAGGCGTTCTGCTCGTGGTCAGCGTGCAGGATGAAGATGCGGTCCAGCGCGCGTTCCAGCACGGGGTTGACCTTGTACTCTTCGCAGGGCGTACCGAACATCATGCGCAGGAAGTTGCCTGCGTAGCTCAGGTGGTTCTGCGGGTACATGTAGGGCTGGCCCATGCCGTACTTGTAGGCCATTGCGACCAGCGTGGGCATCTTGGCGATCAGGCGGATCGCGGCGATCTCGCGGTGCTGCGGATTGTTGATGTCCGTGCTGTCGTGGTAGAAGGCCGACAGGGCACCCACCAGACCGGTCAGCACAGCCATGGGGTGCGCGTCGCGGCGGAAGCCACGCAGGAAGAACTGCATCTGCTCGTTGACCATGGTGTGGTTGGTCACGCGGCTGGTGAAGTCGGTCTTTTGTGCTGCGTTGGGCAGATCGCCGTACAGCAGCAGGTGGCAGGTTTCCAGGAAATCGCAGTTCTCAGCCAACTGCTCAATGGGGTAGCCGCGGTACAGCAACTCGCCCTTGTCGCCATCGATATAGGTGATGGCCGACTGGGTGGCTGCTGTGGACAGGAAGCCCGGGTCATAGGTGAACATGCCCGTCTGCGCATACAGCTTGCGGATGTCGATGACGTCCGGGCCGATGCTGCCCTGATAGACCGGCAGGTCCACGCTGGGGCTGCCGTTACTGAACGACAGGGTGGCTTTGTTGTCAGCTAGCTTCATTGTTACTTTCCTTGGGTAGGTTGCCGATACGAATCCGGTCTTGGTGCGAGGGCTGGGTGTCAGGCATGCACTGCCGTGGCGCCACCGCTTTGTCTCAGCATGCCGAGCACTTCACGCGCTTCTTGTGTGTCTTGTTCGCCCGAGGGCTCTCGCCGCCGCAGCAGCAGGTCCAGCAGGTCGTTGTCCGCCAGATCCATCAACGCGTTGAGGCCTTGGGCATGGCGCCGCGTCAGCGTCGATTCGAAGCGGTGGAAGAACTTCTCGATGAACAAGTCGTTCTCCAGCAGGCCGCGCCGGCAGCGCCAGTGCAGCTTGCTCAGCTCGCGTTCGTCCAGCAGCGGCGAAGCCGCCTCTGGCGCGATGGATGGGGTGGATAGCGTTTGCATGGACCGGTGTGTAGGACGATGAACGGGCCGCGCTCAGATGGCGCGGCGCACCATCAATTCCTTGATCTTGCCGATGGCCCGGGTGGGGTTCAGGCCCTTGGGGCACACGTCCACGCAGTTCATGATGGTGTGGCAGCGGAACAGGCGGTACGGGTCTTCCAGGTTGTCCAGGCGCTCCGTGGTGGCTTCGTCGCGGCTGTCGGCGATGAAGCGGTAGGCCTGCAGCAGACCGGCGGGGCCCACGAACTTGTCGGGGTTCCACCAGAAACTGGGGCAGCTGGTGGAGCAGCTGGCGCACAAAATGCACTCGTACAGGCCGTTCAGCTCTTCGCGCTCTTCAGGCGACTGCAGGCGCTCGGTTTCGGGCGGCACGTTGTCGTTGACGAGGTACGGCTTGATGGAGTTGTACTGCTTGAAGAACTGCGTCATGTCCACGATCAGGTCGCGGATGACTGGCAGGCCGGGCAGGGGCTTCAGGACCACGGTGCCGGGCAGCGTGTTCATGTTGGTCAGGCAGGCCAGGCCGTTCTTGCCGTTGATGTTCATGGCGTCCGAGCCACAAACACCTTCGCGGCAGGAGCGACGGAACGACAGGGTGGGGTCTTGCGCCTTGAGCTTCATCAGGGCGTCCAGCAGCATGCGTTCGCTGCCGTCGAGTTCGACTTCGACGGTCTGCATGTAGGGCTTGGCGTCCTTGTCAGGATCGTAGCGGTAGATTTGGAAGGTGCGTTTTGCCATGGTGGGTGCTCCTGTATCCGTTTAGAACGTGCGAACCTTGGGCGGAACTGAGTCCACGGTCAGGGGTTTGAGTTTGACGGGCTTGTAGGTCAGGCTGTTGCTCTCGCTGTGCCACAGGGTGTGCTTCATCCAGTTGGCATCGTCGCGGCCCAGTGGTGCCACTGGGTCGTCTGCGGGGCGCTCGTAGTCGCTCACGGTGTGGGCGCCACGGCATTCCTTGCGGGCAGCAGCAGACACCATCGTGGCTTGCGCAGCTTCGATCAGGTTCTCGACTTCCAGCGCTTCGATGCGCGCGGTGTTGAACACCTTGGAGTGGTCCTTCAGGCCCACGCTGTTCACACGGCTGCGCAGCTCGGCGATCTTCTTGACGCCTTCGTCCATGCTCGCCTGCGTGCGGAACACACCGGCGTGCAGTTGCATGCTGGCGCGGATGTCGTTGGCCACGTCCTGGGCATATTCGCCGCTGCTGGCGCCTTGCAGGCGGTTGAGGCGCTCCAAGGTGCGGTCGGCCGCATCCTTGGGCAGGGGCTTGTGGTTCTTGTTCTTGTCGTTGAACTCAACGATGTGGTTGCCGGCTGCGCGGCCGAACACCAGCAGGTCCAGCAGCGAGTTGGTGCCCAGGCGGTTGGCGCCGTGCACCGATACGCAAGAGCATTCGCCCACCGCGTACAGGCCGTTGACCACGAGGTTGTCATTGCCGCCTTGCTGCACCACCACCTGGCCGTTGATGTTGGTGGGAATGCCACCCATCTGGTAGTGGATAGTGGGCACCACAGGGATCGGCTCCTTGGTGATGTCCACGTTGGCAAAGTTGACGCCGATTTCGTACACCGAGGGCAGGCGCTTGTGGAT
Organism: Acidovorax sp. HMWF018; assembly: GCF_003061035.1. Taxonomy (NCBI): domain Bacteria; kingdom Pseudomonadati; phylum Pseudomonadota; class Betaproteobacteria; order Burkholderiales; family Comamonadaceae; genus Acidovorax; species Acidovorax sp. HMWF018. The sequence goes on along the minus strand of NZ_QAIM01000394.1, from coordinate 21,251 downwards.
GGTTTCTGCGCCCAGGTGGTCCAGCTTGAGCAGCACGTAGTCCTTGTTGGGACCACAGCCACGGCCTTCCTTGATCTCCTGGTCCATCGAGCGGGACACGAAGTCGCGCGGTGCCAGGTCCTTCAAGGTGGGCGCATAGCGCTCCATGAACCGCTCGCCATTGCTGTTGAGCAAAATTGCGCCTTCACCGCGGCAGCCTTCGGTCAGCAGCACGCCCGCGCCGGCCACGCCGGTGGGGTGGAACTGCCAGAACTCCATGTCTTCCAGCGGAATGCCGGCGCGTGCGGCCATGCCCAGGCCGTCACCGGTGTTGATGAAGGCGTTGGTCGAGGCAGCAAAAATGCGGCCTGCTCCGCCAGTGGCCAGCAGCGTGGTCTTGGCTTCGAGGATGTGCAGGTCGCCGGTTTCCATTTCGAGCGCCGTCACGCCCACCACGTCGCCGTCGGCGTCGCGGATCAGGTCCAGGGCCATCCACTCCACGAAGAAGTTGGTGCGGGCCTTGACGTTTTGCTGATACAGCGTGTGCAGCATGGCGTGGCCGGTGCGGTCGGCTGCAGCGCAAGCGCGTTGCACGGGCTTTTCGCCATAGTTGGCGGTGTGGCCGCCGAAGGGGCGCTGGTAGATCGTGCCGTCGGTGTTGCGGTCAAAGGGCATGCCCATGTGTTCCAGGTCGTACACGACCTTGGGGGCTTCGCGGCACATGAACTCGATCGCATCCTGGTCGCCGAGCCAGTCGGAGCCCTTGATGGTGTCGTAGAAGTGGTAGTGCCAGTTGTCCTCGGACATGTTGCCCAGCGACGCGCCGATGCCGCCCTGGGCAGCGACGGTGTGCGAACGGGTGGGGAATACCTTGGAGAGAACCGCAACGTTCAGGCCCGCGCGGGCCAGTTGCAGGGATGCCCGCATGCCGGAGCCGCCGGCTCCGATGATGATGACGTCGAACTTGCGCTTGGTGATGTTGGCTTGTGTGTAGCTCATTGTGTACCTTCAATCGCGGGAATCAGAGACGCCACAGAACCTGGATGCCCCAGCCGGCGCAGCTGACCAGCCAGACAATGCTGAACACTTGCAGTGCCAGACGCAGGCCCACGGGCTTGATGTAGTCCATCAGGACTTCGCGCAGGCCGACCCACGCATGCCAGGCAATCGCGACGATCACGGAGAAGGTCAGCACCTTCATCCATTGGGCCGAGAAAATGCCCGCCCATTTGTCGTAGCCGATGGGGCCTTTGGAGAAGATGACCTGGGCCAGCAGGGCCAGGGTGAACAGCGCCATCAGGACTGCCGTGACGCGCTGGCTGAGCCAGTCGCGCAGACCATAGTGGGCGCCGACGACGACGCGCTTGGAACCGTAATTGACGGACATGGAAATTTCCTCTCGTTCTTCAACAGGCGCTGGCTGGCAGCGACCGCCGTTTTTTGTGGGTTGATCAGTACAGGCCGAAAAGCTTGGCGCCCAGCACCAGGGCCAACCCAATGCTGATGACCAGAACGGTCAGGGCAGAGCTCTTGCCAAATTGCTTGTTCACGGCGCTGTGGCTCACGTCCATCCACAGGTGGCGCAGGCCGGCCGTGAAGTGGTGCAGGTAGGCCCAGATCAGCGCCAAAGCGACCAGCTTGATGAACCAGCCGGGCACAAAGCCGATGCCGATGTTGAAGGCCGCCGAGAATTTGGCGAACGAGATTTCGGAAGACACCGAGGTGTCGAACATCCAGATGATGAAAGGCAGCAGCAGGAACATGATCAGTCCGCTGGCGCGGTGCAAGATCGAAACCCACGCGGCAGGTGTCATGCGGTAGGTCGTCAAGTCCTTGAAGGCATTGATGTTGCGGAATTCAGGCCGTTTTTTGGCTAGTTCTGTCATTTCTGGTGCTTTCGTGGATGTAACTGCTTTGTAATTTGAAGATGCAAAGAACGCAAAATTCTATTGCAACGCAACACAAGGGTTTAGCCGGGCTTGAAATTTTCGACGTTAATGCTCGGGTGCCAGCCTGCTGTCAGCTCAATTCATTACGGTAGTGGTGGGTATCGGTGCGATACAGCCCGCGGCGTAACTCCATGGGAACATCGTTGTAGGTGTAGGCAATGCGCTCGACGCTCAGCAGCGGTGTCACGGGTGTGATTTGCAGCAGTTGGGCTTGTTCCTCGTCGGGCAGCACGGCGCGGATTTTTTCTTCGGCCCGCACCATGCGCACGCCAAAGTCGAGTTCGAACATGGCGTAGGTCGGTCCCTGGTAGTTGGCGAGCTGCTCGGCGGTGAGGCCTTTGAAGGCTTGTCCGGGCAGCCAGATGTCTTCCAAAATGGTGGGCACTCCTGCAAACGACAGGATGCGCCGTGCCTGCATGACGGCATCGCCGCTGCGCAGCGCCAGTGCGCGGGCCACATCGGCGTTGGCCCGCACGCGGCGGCAATCGATCACGCGGCGCTGCGCAGGGCCTTCCACGCGGGCGTCTCCGGTGTCGGGCAACAGCTTCAGAAATCGGTACTGCACATGCTGCTCGGCGTGGGTGGCGACAAAAGTGCCTTTGCCCTGCCGGCGCATCACCAGGTTCTCTGCGGCCAGTTCGTCAATCGCCTTGCGTACGGTGCCCTGGCTGACGCGAAAACGTGCAGCCAGCTCCATTTCGCTCGGAATGGCCTCGCCAGGCTTCCATTCGCCCTGCTGCAGGCTTTGCAGGATCAGCCCCTTGATCTGTTGGTACAGCGGGCTGAACGCTGGCGTGGCGGCTCCCGCTGCGCTCTGCGGGGGCGCGGGGCTGTCTGCTGCGAACGGAAGCGATGACATGGTGTGGGATCTGTAAGTTGTGCGTGTGTTGTGGTGCGGCAATGCGGTTGCCACATGACAATCGAACGACAAATGGGGTGCAATCATATCTTATATAAGACATAAGACAAATTGACCGGGGTGTCCAATCAGGGGTAAACTCCAATGCTGTTTTGCGGGGCACGGGCTACTGGTGACAGGCGCTGGTGCTTGCGTTGCACTCACACCTGTTTTCCTCACTTCCTGGAGTTTTCACCATGAGCAAGAAGCCCGTTCGCGTTGCTGTCACCGGCGCCGCCGGTCAAATCGGTTACGCACTGCTGTTCCGTATCGCCTCCGGCGAAATGCTGGGCAAGGACCAGCCGGTCATTCTGCAATTGCTCGAAGTCCCTGTCGAAGGTCCTCAAAAGGCGCTCAAGGGCGTGATGATGGAGCTGGACGACTGCGCCTTCCCGCTGCTGGTCGAAATGACCGCCCATAGCGATCCCATGACCGCCTTCAAGGATGCCGACTATGCACTTCTGGTCGGCTCCCGCCCACGTGGCCCTGGCATGGAGCGTGCCGAGCTGCTGGCCGTCAACGGCGCCATCTTCACGGCACAAGGCAAGGCCCTGAATGCCGTGGCTTCGCGTGACGTGAAGGTGCTGGTGGTGGGCAACCCTGCCAACACCAATGCCTACATCGCCATGAAGTCGGCCCCTGACCTGCCACGCAAGAACTTCACGGCCATGCTGCGCCTGGACCACAACCGCGCTGCCAGCCAGATCGCCGCCAAGACCGGCAAGGCTGTGGCCGACATCGAAAAGCTGACCGTGTGGGGCAACCACTCGCCCACGATGTACGCCGACTACCGTTTTGCCACCATCAAGGGCGAAAGCGTGGCCAAGATGATCAACGATCAGGAGTGGAACGCCAACACATTCCTGCCCACCGTTGGAAAGCGCGGCGCCGCCATCATTGAAGCCCGTGGCCTGTCGTCGGCAGCGTCTGCAGCCAATGCCGCCATCGACCACATGCGCGACTGGGCCCTGGGCACCAACGGCAAGTGGGTCACCATGGGTGTTCCATCCAACGGCGAATACGGCATTCCCAAGGACACGATGTTTGGTTTCCCCGTGACCTGCGAAAACGGCGAGTACAAGATTGTTGAAGGTCTGGACATCGACGCGTTCTCGCAAGAGCGTATCAACATCACGCTGGCCGAACTGCAAGGCGAGCAAGACGGCGTCAAGCACCTGCTGTAATCAAGCTGGTAAACGACGCGATGCAGCCGACGCCTTTGGCATCGGGCCTTCGGGCCGTCCAAGCCTCTGTACCGGGGCCGGGCGTTGCGTCCGTCCATCCGCGCGATGTGTTGCTCGGCGCCCAGGCGCAGACTGGTTTTTTGCCAGTCTGCGACCACTACAGCGGCGTGGAAGTGCGCATGCGCAAAAGCCTGCAATTGCAGGCAGAGATGACGCAGGAATTTGGCACCTGCGTCTTTGATGTCACTCTCGATTGTGAAGATGGCGCGCCTGTCGGGCTGGAGTCCCAGCATGCGTCGCTGGTGGCGCGTATGGCAGCCGCTGCGGCTCCAGGGGCTCGGGTAGCGGCTCGTGTTCATGCGGTGGATCACCCCGCTTTTGTCAATGATGTCGCCGCGATTGCGGGCGAGGCAGGACACAGGCTGTGCCATCTCATGGTGCCCAAGGTCGAGTCGGTGGATGATGTGCTGATGGCTGAACGTGCGTTGGAGCGCGCGTCGGCGGCTCATGTGCCTCTGCATGTGTTGATCGAGTCCCCCGCTGCCGTGCAGCGCGCTTTTGAAATCGCTTCCCATCCCCGCGTCCAGAGCCTGAGTTTTGGCCTCATGGATTTTGTGTCCGCCCATGGAGGCGCCATTCCCGCACAGGCCATGACCTCTGCCGGGCAGTTCACGCACCCGCTGGTGGTGCGTGCCAAGCTCGAAATCGCCTCGGCGTGCCACGCGCATGGCAAGGTGCCTTCCCATTGCGTAGTGACTGAGTTTTCGGACATGGCAGCCCTGCAAGGTGCTGCCGTCCGCGCATCGCGCGAGCTGGGCTACACACGGATGTGGAGCATCCATCCGGCGCAGATACGCACCATCCTGCAGGCCTTTGCGCCCCTGCAGGACGATATCGACACCGCAGCCCGGATCATTTCGGCGGCAGCCTTGGAGGACTGGGCACCCATCAGTGTGGATGGGGTATTGCATGACCGTGCCAGCTACCGCTTTTATTGGCAGATTCTGGAGCGCGCCCACAGCACTGGGCGCGCACTACCCTTGGCGGTGCGTCACTGGTTTGACGCATCGACTCTCGTTCCATCGTGAACACCCCTGGACATTTCCACGCAGGACTTCCCATGAAATTCGTCATTGCCTCCGCTCTCATGTTGCTGGCTCCGGCCTTTGCCTTGGCACAAACAACAGCCCAGCCAGCGGCCAAGTCCGACACCAAGGCTGCAGCCAAACCCGCTGCCAAGCCAACCGCCAAGACGGCCGCCAAGCCAGCAGATGGCAAGACCGCAGCCAAGGCTCCCGCCAAGAGCCATGCCACTGCCAAGGCCGAACCCACCAGCAGCCGTACCCAGCTCAAGAGCGCCACCAACCAGGTGGCGGCCGGCATCATCGCCGCTGAAGCGGCCCTGTCGCCCGCCGAACTGGCGATTGCGGAGCGCGTGCACGTGGGGCGCATGCCCTGCGAGCTCGGTGCTTTTGTCACGGTGACAGCCGATCCCGCCACCCCAGGCCACTTCCATGTGGAAGGCAAGGGTTTCAAGTACTACATGTCGCCGGTGGCCACGACCACGGGCACTGTGCGCCTGGAGGACGCCAAGGGTGGTGCCGTGTGGCTGCAGATCGCCAACAAATCCATGCTGATGAACCAGCGCGCTGGTCAGCGTCTGGCTGACGAGTGCATGAGCCCTGAGCAGGTGGTGGTGGCGGAAGCCATCAAGAAGAACCCGCCTGTGAGCGTGCTGGACCCGCTGCCCGCCACCAAATAAAAACCGCACGCACCCATCAACGACTGGTGTGTGCCGAGCCCACCGCTACACGCTACGCCCCACTTTAGAACGCAACTGGAGAAAACAATGTTGAAAGCCTACCGAGACCATGCTGCCGAACGCGCCGCACTGGGTATCCCCCCTCTGCCCCTGGACGCCAAGCAGGTGGCTGAGCTGATCGAATTGATCAAGAACCCACCCGCTGGTGAAGAGGCCTTTTTGCTGGACCTGCTCACCCATCGCGTGCCGCCTGGCGTGGACGACGCTGCCAAGGTCAAGGCCAGCTTCCTGGCTGCCGTGGCGCACGGCGACATCACCGTGGGTCTGATCTCCAAGGCCAAGGCCACGGAACTACTGGGCACCATGGTGGGTGGCTACAACGTGCACCCGCTGATTGAATTGCTGGACGACGCCGAAGTGGCTGGTGTGGCCGCAGAGGGTCTGAAGAAGACGCTGCTGATGTTCGACTTCTTCAATGACGTCGCTGTGAAAGCCAAGGCAGGCAATGCCAAGGCGCAGGAAGTCATCAAAAGCTGGGCCGATGCCGAGTGGTTCACCACCCGTCCTGAGGTCGAGAAGAAGATTACCGTCACGGTGTTCAAGGTGCCCGGTGAGACCAACACCGACGACCTGTCGCCCGCACCGGATGCCTGGAGCCGCCCAGACATCCCGCTGCACTACCTGGCCATGCTGAAGAACACCCGCCCTGATGCGGCGTTCAAGCCCGAAGAAGACGGCAAGCGTGGTCCGATGCAGTTCATCGAAGACCTCAAGAAGAAGGGCAACCTCGTGGCCTACGTGGGCGACGTGGTGGGCACCGGTTCCAGCCGCAAGTCGGCCACCAACAGTGTGATCTGGGCCACGGGCCAGGACATCCCGTTTGTGCCGAACAAGCGTTTTGGCGGCGTGACCCTGGGCGGCAAGATCGCTCCCATCTTCTTCAACACGCAAGAAGATTCGGGCTCGCTGCCGATCGAAGTCGATGTATCCAAGCTCGAAATGGGCGACGTGGTCGACATCCTTCCCTATGACGGCAAGATCGTGAAGAACGGTGCCACCGTGGCCGAGTTCAAGCTCAAGAGCGATGTGCTGTTTGACGAAGTGCGTGCGGGCGGCCGTATCAACCTCATCATCGGCCGTTCGCTGACGGCCAAGGCACGTGAGTTCCTGGGCCTGCCAGCCTCCACGCTGTTCCGCCTGCCCCAGGCACCTGCCGCTTCGAAGGCCGGCTTCACCCTCGCTCAGAAGATGGTTGGCCGCGCCGTGGGTCTGCCAGAAGGCCAGGGCGTGCGCCCCGGTACCTACTGCGAACCCAAGATGACGACCGTGGGCTCGCAAGACACCACCGGTCCGATGACCCGCGACGAGCTGAAAGACCTGGCCTGCCTGGGCTTCTCGGCCGATCTGGTCATGCAGTCGTTCTGCCACACGGCGGCCTACCCCAAGCCCGTGGACGTGAAGACCCACCGCGAACTGCCTGCGTTCATCAGCAACCGTGGTGGCGTGGCCCTGCGTCCTGGCGACGGCGTGATCCACAGCTGGCTCAACCGCCTGCTGCTGCCTGACACCGTGGGTACGGGCGGCGACTCGCACACGCGTTTCCCCATCGGTATTTCGTTCCCGGCAGGCTCTGGCCTGGTGGCTTTCGGCGCTGCGACGGGTGTGATGCCTCTGGACATGCCCGAGTCGGTGCTGGTGCGCTTCAAGGGCGAAATGCAGCCGGGCGTGACGCTGCGCGACCTGGTGCACGCGATTCCGCTGTACGCGATCAAGGCTGGTCTGCTGACGGTGGCCAAGGCGGGCAAGAAGAACATCTTCTCGGGCCGCATTCTGGAAATCGAAGGCCTGCCCAACCTGAAGGTCGAGCAAGCGTTTGAACTGTCGGACGCTTCGGCGGAGCGCTCCGCCGCTGGTTGCACCATCAAGCTCAACCCTGAGCCGGTCAAGGAATACCTCACCAGCAACGTGGTGCTGATGAAGAACATGATCGCTGACGGCTATGCCGATGCCCGCACGCTGCAGCGCCGCATCGAGAAGGTGGAAGCCTGGTTGGCCAACCCCAACCTGCTCGAAGCCGACAAGGATGCCGAATACGCCGCCGTCATCGAGATCGATCTGGCCGACATCAAGGAACCCATCCTGTGCTGCCCCAACGACCCCGACGACGCCAAGACCCTGTCGGAAGTGGCTGGCACCAAGATCGATGAAGCCTTCATTGGTTCTTGCATGACCAACATCGGCCACTTCCGCGCAGCAGCCAAGCTGCTGGGCGGCAGCCGTGACATCCCCGTCAAGCTGTGGGTGGCTCCGCCCACCAAGATGGACGAGAGCGAACTGATCAAGGAAGGCCATTACGCCAACTTTGGTGCTGCCGGCGCCCGTACCGAAATGCCCGGCTGCTCGCTGTGCATGGGCAACCAGGCGCAGGTGCGCGAAGGCGCTACGGTGGTGTCCACCTCCACCCGCAACTTCCCCAACCGCCTGGGCAAGAACACCAACGTGTTCCTGGCCTCCGCCGAGCTGGCCGCCATCGCGTCCAAGCTGGGCAAGATCCCCTCGGTGGCCGAATACCACGAAGCCATGGGTATCGTGAACAAGGACGGCGCTTCGATCTACAAGTACCTGAACTTCGACCAGATCGAAGAGTACGCAGAAACCGCCAAGGGCGTCATCGCCTGATCTTCGCGCTCTTTGCGCAACAGAAGCGGCCCTCAGGGGCCGCTTTTTTTTGGCCCACCTTGGGTGTCACACAAACGTCATCCATTCGTCACTATGCTGGAGTCCATAACAAGACATCCATAACAACAACAAAAGGAGGGAGCCATGGGCAACACCATGGGCCGAGGGGTATTGCTGGTTTTCTGCGCCATCTTTGCGGTGGTGTTCGGTGCCGGTGGGTATTGGGCAGGTTTGCGGCCCTTGGCTGAAACGGCGCTGGCAGCCTGGACCGTGCGCTCATGGCAGCCTGTGCCGGCCCAGGTGCTGGATGTGCAACTGAAGCAGCACGCGGGCAGCGAGGGTGGCACCACCTACCAGGTGCTGGCTCGGTACCGCTACACCGTGGCGGGCCAAACGTACGAAGCGCAGCGCGTGGGGCTGGACCCGAACTCCAGTGCCGACAACGTCGGCGACTGGCAGACGCAATGGCACCGCGCCCTGCGCCAAGCGCAGGAGCGGGGCGAATCCATCACCGCCTGGGTCAACCCCAAGGCCCCGGCCCAAGCCCTGCTGGACCGCAGCATCCGCTGGCGGCTGCAAATTTTTCGGCTGCCGTTTGCCCTGGTGTTCACCGGCGTCGGGGGGGCTGCTGCATGGATGTTTCTGCGCATCTTGAGGCGCCCCCAGGACGATGTGCCAGACCTGGAGCCAACGCATTCCCTGGCCAAGGGGCAGGGGGCGCTGTGGTTCTTCGCGGTATTCTGGTGTGGCATCGCTTTCCCTATGGCCGCCTTGTTCTGGTCGGACGGCAAAGGGCCCTGGTGGGCCAAGGGCTTCATGGGCGTCTTTGTGGTGATCGGCGTGGGCCTGGTCGCTGCCGCCTGGCAGAACAGCCGCAAGGCCTGGCGCTACCAGGGGGTTGGTATGACGGCCCTGCCATCGCGGCCCACGGCGGGGCGATCGGTCGAAATCACGCTGGTGTTGCCTGCGCGGGCTGTACCGCAAGCGGGGTCCGAAAACCTGCGCATGCAGCTGGCGCAATACCGTGTGGACGAATCCAGCTCCGGTTCGCCCGAGCGCCAGGTGGAGGTACTGAACGCCACGGCGCGGCACCAGCCGACGGGCGATGGCGGCATGCGACTGGTAGCGCGTTTTGAACTGCCTGATGACTCCCCCACCCATGGTTCGCGGCGCGGTGGCGAGCGGGTGGACTGGCGACTGGAACTGGTGCGCGCCGATGGTGCGCTGGAGCTGGCGTATGACCTGGCGGTCCAGGCCGCCACCCCGTCCTGGGCTGAGGCCGCTTCGGTGCCGGACCGCTTTGACCGGTGGGCGCAGTGGACGCAGGAAGTCCCCATCGAGCCGGTCGTCTTGGGCCGCGATGCC
>NZ_QAIM01000394.1:10447-11425 GCF_003061035.1 Acidovorax sp. HMWF018 | reverse complement strand
TCTCAGCCGTTGGATCTACCGGGCATGGGGAAGTCTGCTGAATCCCCAGGCTTTCTTCCCCCTGGCGTGCGTTTGACCGAGACGCCAGATGCCTGGTCCCTCGCGTTCACGCAGACCGCTTGGCGCTGGTCCGCGGCGGTGGCCCTGGCTTTGCTGGCGCTGGAGTGGTGGGTGAACGACCGCATCCAGCCCCGCGCCCTGGTGCTGCCGAGCGGCTTTTGGGGTTGGTTGGCTGTGTTGGTGCTGCCTGCCTGGGCCTTGCATGCCGCCACCCGGCGGTGGACGCTGCTGGTGCAGGACGATGGCCTGGTCGTGCGTCGCGGCTCTTGGGTTTGGTCTCGCGTGGCGACGTTGCCAGGCGAGTCCAGCCAGTCGCTGGTGCACAAGCTGCAGTTCGCGGCGGGGACCCAGGCCTACCACGCGGTGCTGGGCAAGGATGCATCAGGGCATTCGCAAACGCTGACACCAGGGCTGAGCGGCACGGCTGCCGCGCAGGCCGTGGGCCAGGCCGTGGCACGTGCGTGGCTGGATCGTCGGGGGCGCTTCACGCCAGGGGCGCAGCGGCCCCAGGTGGCTGCCCATTCACGCCCAGCCTGGGGTGGTTGGGCATGGCTCTTGGCCTTTGGCTTGCTCGTGTGGTGGGCCCATGGCGGGCGTGCGGTGTGGGGGGCAGGTCGCAGCGCTGTACTGCAAGCCCCTGCGGCAGTGGCTTCATCGCGCATTTGGGCGCCTGCAGATGCCCGCCTGATGGACGCTCAGAACGCGGGCGATGCCAGCGCACTGGCGCAGGCCCTGCGCGATGGCGCCAACCCCAACCTGCTGGCAGACACCGGCTCCTCCGTGCTGATGCTGGCCGCCCACCGGGGGCAGTTGGCGCATGTGGAGGCGCTGCTGCAAGCCGGGGCCGAGCCCGATCTGCGGCAGACGGCCAAGGACAGCGAGCGCGGCGATACGGCCCTGCTGCGGGCCTTTTATGGC
>NZ_QAIM01000394.1:5254-10437 GCF_003061035.1 Acidovorax sp. HMWF018 | reverse complement strand
CCCGTGCACATGGCCGCGCAAAGCGGCTGCGTGCCTTGCCTGGATTGGCTCAAAGAGCAAGGGCAATCGCTGACCGAACCCGCGCCCGCCAGCCGAGGCGAGACCCCCGCCATGCTGGCCGCAGCTAAAGGGCGGGTGGCCGTGCTGCGTTGGCTGGATGAGCAGGGAGTGGATCTTTCGCAGAAAGACCCGCACGGAAAGAGCGCGTTGGATTGGTCGCGCTGGGGTGGGCAGCAGGCGGCTCAGGAATGGCTGGAGCAAAGGGCCCGGCCGCGCTAGCCAGAGGCTGGCGCCGGGTCTGCGCGCGGTGCGAAGGCTGGTTGGCCGGTGTCTGCCCCGGCGGCAGGCGATCAGTGGCATTGTTTACTGCGGAACGATCATTGCGTGTGGCACTCAGAATTCGCAGAACCATTCCAACACGGCACTACGATGTTCAAGTCCTTCTTTTTCGCCCGCCGCTGGTGGGCCTGGTCCATCTTGGGTTCTCTCGTCATTCTTCTGGCCACGGCTTACCGTGTGCAGCTGGACGTGCAGATCAACGACTGGTTCGGCAGCTTTTACGATCTCATACAGGAGGCTCTGGGTAAGCCTGGCAGCATCACCGCAGAGCAGTTCTGGGGACAGCTTTCAACCTTCGCGCGCATTGCCATGCTCTATGTGACGACGGCGGTGCTGGCGGATTTTTTCAGCAAACACTACATCTTTCGTTGGCGGCAGGCGATGAATGAGCACTACATGGCGGCCTGGCCACGCCTGCGGCACATCGAGGGTGCGGCACAGCGTGTGCAGGAGGACACCATGCGTTTCGCCCGCACCATGGAAGATCTGGGCCTGAGTTTCATGCGCAGCCTCATGACACTTGGGGCCTTTCTACCGGTGCTCTGGACGTTGTCCGACAAAGTCACTGCGCTGCCCTTGATCGGCGCCGTTCCGCATTCCCTGGTCTGGGTCGCACTGGCCTGGTCACTGGGGGGCACGCTGCTGCTAGCCTGTGTGGGGGTGAAGCTACCGGGGCTGGAGTTTCACAACCAGCGGGTGGAGGCGGCGTACCGCAAGGAGCTGGTGCTGGGCGAGGACGACCCGAACCGGGCTTCTCCGCCCACGGCGGCAGAGCTGTTCGCGGGCGTGCGCCGCAATTACTTCCGGCTGTTTTTCCACTACCTGTACTTCGATGTGGTGAAGTGGTCTTACCTGCAGGTGAGTGTGCTGGTGCCCCTGGTGGCTTTGGGCCCCACGCTGATCGCGGGGGTGATCACGCTGGGGGTGATGCAGCAGATTGCCCGGGCCTTCGACAAGGTGCTGGAGTCGTTCCAGTTTCTGGTGCTGAACTGGAGCACGGTGGTGGAACAGATATCGATCTACAAGCGTTTGCGCGCTTTCGAGCAGCAGATGCTGAAGGCGGTGCCTGAGGCTGCCTGAGTGCTGTTTGGGAGCCGCAGGAGCGCGTGACCGGCCGTGCAGATTGCGCCCCGCGAGATGGATCGGCATCGAAACAGGGGAGGGCGGGTCCAAAGCGGTTGGGGTTAACGCACCTGTTTCTTTTCGAGCTTGCGGGTGAGGGTGCGGCGGTGCATACCCAGGCGCCGCGCGGCCTCTGACAGGTTGAAGCCGGTTTCAGCCAGCACCTCGTTGATGCGTTCCCATTCCAGCGTCTTGATGGAACTGGAACGGTTGGTCAGTTCCACCTCGGCATTGCCTTCCTTGAGCCCAAACGCAGCTTCAATGTCGTCGGTGTTGGAGGGCTTGGCGAGATAGTGGCACGCGCCCAGTTTCACGGCTTCCACGGCGGTGGCAATGCTGGCAAAACCCGTGAGCACCACGATCAGCATCTCGTCGTCAGCGGCGTGCAGTGTCTGCACGCAGGCTAGGCCTGAGGCCTCTCCCTTGAGCTTGAGGTCCACCACCGCATACCCGGGCTGGTGCTGCTCCAGCAACACCTCCACGTCGGCCAGGCTCGCTGCCTGCAACACGCTGTAGCCGCGCCGTTCAAACGAGCGGGCCAGCGTGCGCGCAAAGGCTTCGTCGTCCTCGACGATCAGTAGCTGTCGTTGCGCTTCTTCAATGTCCACGGTGGGTTCTTTCGTTCATTCATACCTTCGGGGGGAGCGCAATCGAGGCCAGGGGCAATTCGATGGTCACCTGTGCGCCCCCTTCGGGACGGTTGCGCGCCTCCACGCTGCCACCCAGGGTTCGGGCCACGTTCAGCACCAGATACAGCCCCAACCCTCCGCCAGGGCGGTTCTTGGAGGACTGGTACGGCGTGCCCAGCTTGGACAGCATGTCGGGCGCAAAGCCGGGGCCGGCATCGGTCACGGTCATGCACAAGGCGTCTGCATTGCGCGTAACCGCCAATTTCACCCAGCCTGGCGAGGCGTCGCGTGCATTGTCCAGCACATTGAAAACCATTTGCTTGAGGGTGGTGTCCGACACCATGGGCGTGTCGGTGCCGAAGTCGTTGTCGTAGTCAAACTGGGGGATCGTGCGGGTGCTGCGCCACTCCTGTGCCAGCGCATCCACAAACTTGCGCACGGTGGTCTGCACCGACGCCTCGCCGCGCGTTTCACCCGCCGACAGCAGGATGCCGCTCACGATGCTCTTGCACCGTTGCACCTGGGTCTGCATCTCGGCAATGTCTTCCTTGAGCGCGGCGTTGCTGGCCAGCCGCTTGTCGTGCTGCCAGTCGCCCAGGATCACCGCAAGGGTGGACAGCGGGGTACCCAGTTCGTGCGCAGCGCCGGACGCCAACAGGCCCATGCGCACGATGTGCTCTTCTTCCACGCGGCGCCTGCGTGCGGCCGCCAGGCGGGCATCGCGCTCGCGCAGGTTGCGGTGGATGCGGGTGATGAACACCATCACCAGCGTGGCGTTGAGCACAAAACACACCAGCAGCCCAAGCACATACAGGCTCGACAGGCCCTGGTGCAGATCCTGGGGCAGGGCCAGTGGCAGGTGGTGGTCTGCCAGCGCCGCAAAGCACAGCACGGTGATGATCACGATAGACCAGATGTAGGCACCCCGCAGCAGCACGGCGCCCAGCGTGATCTGCAGCAGGTACAAAAAAACGAAGGGGTTGCTGGTGCCACCACTCAGGTACAGCTGCACCGTGAGCACCGCCACGTCAATCAGCAGCGCCAGAAACAGCTCCACATTGCGCACCGCGCGGCCCGTGCGCAGGCGCAGCAGGCTCACCACGTTGAAGACCGCCAGGCAGCCGACCACGAGCAGCATCTCCTGCAGCGGCAGCTTCAAGCCCAGGCTGTAGTGCGCCATCTCGATGGTGAACACCTGGCCCACCACCGCAATCCAGCGCAGCTCAATCAGCTGCTGCAGGTTCTTGATTCCGGCGGCTGCGTCCGCGGAGCGTGCATTGCGCGGCGCAGTGGCCAGCGCAGGGTCAGGGCGTTGTAGGTGGGTGTTCATCGTGGGGCGGGAGGCGGCTGGCGGCCCGTGCGCCCAGGCGGCGCTCATAGCGTGCCACATACCAGCCGGCAACGACAACCATGAGCGCAAGACCATACCAGGTCAGGGCGTACACCAGGTGGCTGTTGTGGAACCGGATGACGGTCAGGCCAGCGCGGGGCCAGCCAGAGGCGGCAGAAGAAGCCGCTGCGGTACCGGGTAGCCCGGCATCCACAAAAAATGGAGCCGCCCGGGGCAGACCCAGCGCGCTGCTGATGGCGGCCACATCACGCGAGTACCAGCGCTGCTGTGCCGGGTCATTGGTGCGCAGAAAGCCACCGCCGGGCTCGGTCATGCGCAACAGCCCCTGGACGGTGGCCGCGCCATCGGCGGGGGGCTGGGCCTCCAGCCATTGGGCGCGTTGCTCCTGGGGTACAAAGCCCCGGTTCACCAGCACCTGGGTGCCGTCATCCTGTTGCAGGGCCGTCATCACCCAGAACCCCGCACCCAGCTCGGTGACTGCCTGGGTCAGCACCGTCTTGCCGGGCAGCCAACGGCCCTGAAAGACCACTGGCAGATACTCGCGCTGTGCAGCATTGATGCCGGGCCATTGCGCCACGGGGGGCAAGGCGACCGGTGCGGCGTGTACCCGTTGGTCCACCCTTTCGATGAGGTCCAGCTTCCAGGCGCGGCGCTGGACCTGCCAGGTGCCCAGCGACACAAAGCCAAGGAACAAGGCCATGCCCAGCACCAGCAGGACTGCGCGGCGCAAGCCCCGGCGCGGCAGTGCCATGGTGGTGGGGGCTGCGTCCATCAGGGCGTGGAGTGTCCGGGTGCCTCGTGCGTGGGCGGCGTGGGCGTGGGGTGCTCCGGCATCATGTTGGCATTCATGTGGAACATCACCCACAGGGTGCCCGCAATGGCGATGGCCACGAACACCACCGTGAAGATGGTGGACAGCAGCGTCCAGCCGCCTTCGATCTTGCCGTTCATGTGCAGGAAGAACACCATGTGCACCAGGATCTGGATCACGGCAAAGCCGCCCAGCACCAGCACAGCCGTGTTGCGGTCTGCAATCACCTTGGCCATCACCAGCCAGAAGGGAATGGCCGTGAGGATGACGGACAGCACAAACCCCGTCATGTAGCCCGAAAAGGTGCTGTGGGGGCCTGCGTCGTGGTGGTGATCGTCATGCCCATGCGCATCGTGCGCGTGCGTTGCGTGTTGTGCGCTCATTTACAGCACCCCCATCAGGTACACAAAGGTGAAAACGCCGATCCAGACCACGTCCAAGAAGTGCCAGAACATGGACAGGCACATCAGGCGGCGGTTGTTTTCGGGGATCAGGCCATGCTTGCCAATCTGGACCATCAGCACCACCAGCCAGATCAGGCCGAAGGTGACGTGCAGGCCATGGGTGCCCACCAGCGTGAAGAACGCCGACAGGAAGGCGCTGCGCTGCGGGCCTGCGCCCTCGTGCAGCAGGTGAGAAAACTCATACAGTTCCAGGCCCAGAAAGCACAGGCCAAACACGCCCGTGACGGCCAGCCACAGCAGTGTGCCCTTCACATCGCCCAGCTGCTTGCGCAGCATGGCAAACCCGAAGGTGATGGACGACAGCAGCAGGAACGCGGTGTTGATGGCCACCAGGGTCAGGTCGAACAGCTGCGCGCCGGTGGGGCCTGCGGCATAGCTGCGGCCCAGCACGCCGTAGGTGGCGAACAGCGCTGCAAAGATGAGGCAGTCGCTCATCAGGTACAGCCAGAAGCCCAGGGCCGTGCCGT
>NZ_QAIM01000394.1:4638-5244 GCF_003061035.1 Acidovorax sp. HMWF018 | reverse complement strand
GCGCGAGGTGGTACTCGCGCGGGGCCAGGGCGCCTGCTGCGGCGCCAGCGTGGATGCGGATATCAGACATGGCGGGCCAGTTGGAGTGTGCGGGCTTCTTCGGTGGAGATCACTTCGGATGCCGGGATGTAGAAGTCACGCTTGTAGTTGAACGTGTGGATGATGGCGGCCAGAACGACAGCCGCAAACGAGACGGCCGCCAGCAGCCACATGTGCCAGATCAGCGCAAAGCCGAACACCAGCGACAGCCCCGAGATCACCACGCCAGCGCCGGTGTTGGCTGGCATGTGGATGGGCTGGAAGCCCGCCAGAGGACGCTTGTACCCGTGCTTCTTCATGTCCCACCAGGCGTCGATCTCGTGCACCACAGGGGTGAAGGCGAAGTTGTAGTTGGGCGGGGGCGACGAGGTGGCCCACTCCAGCGTGCGGCCGTCCCAGGGGTCGCCCGTCCAGTCGCGCAGCTGTTCGCGCTTGAGGAAGCTGACCACCAGCTGGATCAGGAAGCACCCAATGCCGGCGGCAATCATGGCCGCGCCGATGGCAGCGATCACGAACCAGATCTGCAGCGACTGGTCTTCGAAGTGGTTGGCACGGCGGGTGACACCC
>NZ_QAIM01000394.1:0-4622 GCF_003061035.1 Acidovorax sp. HMWF018 | reverse complement strand
CCCCAGGTGCGGTCCAGCTTGTAGCCAAACGCCTTGGGGAACCAGTAGTTGATGCCGGCAAACATGGCAAACACCACGCCGCCGATGATCACGTTGTGAAAGTGGGCGATCAGGAACAGGCTGTTGTGCAGCACGAAGTCGGCCGGGGGCACGGCCAGCAGCACGCCGGTCATGCCGCCGATGGCAAACGTCACCATAAAGGCCACGGTCCACATCATGGGCAGCTCGAAGCGGATGCGGCCCTTGTACATGGTGAACAGCCAGTTGAAGATCTTCGCGCCCGTGGGGATCGAGATGATCATCGTCGTGATACCGAAGAAGGTGTTCACGCTCGCGCCTGAGCCCATGGTGAAGAAGTGGTGCAGCCACACCAGGTACGACAGGATGGTGATACACACGGTGGCGTACACCATGGAGGTGTAGCCGAACAGGCGCTTCTTGCTGAAGGTGGCGACCACTTCGGAGAACACGCCGAAGGCCGGCAGCACCAGGATGTACACCTCAGGGTGGCCCCAGATCCAGATCAGGTTCACGTAGAGCATGGGGTTGCCGCCCAGCTCGTTGGTGAAGAAGTTGGTGCCCACGTAGCGGTCCAGCGACATCAGCACCAGCGCAGCCGTCAGCACGGGGAAGGACGCCACGATCAGTGCGTTGGTGCACAGGGCCGTCCAGGTGAACACGGGCATCTTCATCAGGCTCATGCCTGGCGCGCGCATCTTGATGATGGTCACGATCAGGTTGATACCCGAGAGCGTCGTACCCACCCCGGCAATCTGCAGCGCCCAGATGTAGTAATCCAGGCCGGTGCTCGGGCTCTGCGCCCCCAGGTTCGACAGCGCCAGCCAGCCAGAGGTGGAGAACTCACCCAGGAACAGCGACACCATCACCAGCACGGCGCCGGCCGTGGTCATCCAGAAGCTGAAGTTGTTCAGGAACGGGAAGGACACGTCGCGCGCGCCGATCTGCAGCGGCACCAGGTAGTTCATCAGCCCGGTGACCAGCGGCATCGCCACGAAGAAGATCATGATCACGCCGTGGGCGGTGAAGATCTGGTCGTAGTGGTGCGGCGGCAGGTAGCCCATGTTGTCGCCAAAGGCCATGGCCTGCTGCAAGCGCATCATCACCGCGTCGGCAAAGCCGCGCAGCAGCATCACCAGGCCCAGGATCATGTACATGATGCCGATGCGCTTGTGGTCAATGCTGCAGATCCAGTCGCGCCACAGCGGGCCCCACAGGCGGAACTTGGTGATGCCCGCCATGACGACGAGGCCGCCCAGGACCACGGCAATGAAGGTCCACAACACAATGGGCTCGTGCGCCATGGGCACGGCGTCCCAGCTCAGGCGGCCCAGCGCCCAGTGGGATGGAGAAAGGGTTTCGGAGGTCATAGGGAAGCTCATTGACGGATGCTGGCGCCGGAGGTGGAGGCCGGTGCGTTGCGGGATTCGAGTGCGGCCACCACCTGGGCAGCGTTTTGCACCGTGCAGACGTCCTGGGGCAGGTTCAGTCCCATGGCGCGCACATAGGCGTCGCCGCCCTGCGCATCAATCGCCATCATGTGGTGCATGCACATCTTTCCGTCTTCGACGCAGCGGTTGAGCACCTTGTCGTACAGGCCTTCTTCCACCGAGGCAAAGCGCTGCACCGGGTCGCGTTCGCTGGGCTTGACGAGGTTCAGGTAGGTGCCCTTGTCGAGCGGCTTGCCTTCGGTCTTGGCTTTCTGCACCCACTGGGCAAAGTCTTCATTGCTCAGGCCGTGGAACTTGAACGTCATGCCCGAAAAGCCCGCGCCGCTGTAGTGCGACGACATGCCCTTGAACACGCCAGGCTTGTTGATCACCGCGTTCAGCTCGGTCTGCATGCCGGGCATGGCGTAGATCATGCCGGCCAGGTCGGGCACGTAAAACGCGTTCATGGTGGACGTGGCTGTCAGCTTGAACAGGATGGGGCGGTCCACCGGGGCGGCCACTTCATTGACGGTGGCGATGCCTTGCTCGGGGTAGAAGAACAGCCATTTCCAGTCCATGGCCACCACCTGCACTTCGAGCGGCTTCACATCGGCAGGCACGGCGCGCTGCGCGTCGATGCGGTCGAGAGGCCGGTAGGGGTCCAGCTTGTGGGTGCCGATCCAGGTGATGGCGCCCAGCGCAATGATGATCAGCAGCGGCACCGTCCAGATCACCAGCTCCAGCGTGGTGGAGTGGTGCCACTCGGGGTCGTACTCGGCCTCGGTGTTGCCCTGGCGGTATTTCCAGGCAAACAGCAGGGTGAGCGCGATCACGGGCACGATGATGATCAGCATCAGCAGCGTGGCGGTGATGACCATCTGGCCCTGCTGGGCAGCGACGTCACCGGCCGGGTTGAGCACGACAGCCTTGCTGCAGCCTGCCAGGCTGCCCAGCGCTGTCAGGGCGAGCAGCCAGGTGGGCCCACGAAGTTGGGGAAGTTTGAGCATGTGAAGAGCGCGATCAATGCGTTTCAGGGTAAACGCGGATAACGGGATGTGTGCGAATGTACTAGCGCTAGCTTTTTTGTCGATTGGACATTTTGTCCAAGGTCAAAAGCGCAGGCTGTTTTTGCACCAATTTGGTGCAATCGAGGGCTTTGAAGGACATTTCCTGCAGCCGGCATAGTGAAACCGCACTTGTGGCCCACAGAAGTTGCGTGTAGAACAGAACGGTCTGAGTTAGCTACACAACGTCAAGGAGCCATGTTCATGAGCAGCCCCGCCACTGCCACTTACCCTGCGGCCGGTTTTCACGAAAGCGCCGCCTCTCTCTCGCGGGCTGATACGCATGAAGACGTCACCCCCAGCGAAATCGCTGTGGGCGTGATCATCGGACGCTCGTCCGAGTATTTCGACTTCTTCGTTTTCGGGATCGCCTGCGTTCTTGTCTTCCCGTCCTTCCTGTTTCCCTTCCTGTCGCGCCTGGACGGCACGCTGATGGCCTTTGCGCTGCTGGCCGTTGCCTTCGTGGTCCGCCCTGTGGGTACCGCCATCTCCATGGCCATCCAGCGGCGCTGGGGGCGGGGCACCAAGCTGACCATTGCCCTGTTTATGCTGGGCGTCTGCACGGTGGGCATGGCCTTTTTGCCGGGCTACAAGGATGTGGGCGCTACAGCCATCGTGGCGTTGCTGATCCTGCGTGTGGGCCAGGGCCTGGCGCTGGGTGGTTCGTGGGACGGTTTGCCGTCGCTGCTGGCCATGTCGGCCCCCAAGGAGCGCCGGGGCTGGTACGCCATGATCGGCCAGCTGGGCGCGCCTCTGGGCTTTGTGCTGGCTGCGGGCCTGTTTGCCTACCTGTACAGCAGCCTCACGGTGCAAGAGTTTTTGGCCTGGGGCTGGCGTTATCCGTTTTTTGTGGCCTTTGCCGCGAACGTGGTGGCCCTGTTTGCCCGCCTGCGTCTGGTGGTGGGGCAGTCGTACTCCGAACTGCTCAAGGACCGCGAGTTGCAGCCCGTGCCGGTGAGCCGCGTCATGCGTGATGAAGGCAGCAACGTGTTGCTGGGCGCCTTTGCGGCGCTGGCCAGCTTTGCACTGTTCCACCTGGTCACGGTTTTCCCGCTGTCATGGATCACGCTGTACTCCGACCAGCCAGTCACCCAGATACTGGGCGTGCAGATCGTCGGCGCGTTCCTCGCGGCGGGCGCCATCATGGTGTCCGGCTGGCTGTCAGACCACCTCGGCCGCCGCAAGCTGCTGGGCGGCATGGCGGTGCTGATTGGCGTGTTCAGCTTCATGGCGCCGGTGTTGCTCAACACCGGCGAGGTGGGTAGCACCATGTTCCTGTTGCTGGGCTTTGTGCTGCTGGGCCTGTCGTACGGCCAGGCATCGGGCACGGTCACGGCCAATTTCTCGCCGCAGTATCGCTACACCGGCGCCGCCCTGTCGGCCGACCTGGCCTGGATCATTGGTGCAGCCTTCGCACCGCTGGTGGCCCTGTATCTGTCATCGCAGTTCGGTCTGCTGGCAGTGACGGTGTACCTGCTGTCGGGTGTGGCCTGCACGCTGGGCGCGCTGAACCTGAACCGCCGCATGGAGCGGCGCGACCGCTGATGCATGGTGGCGAATTGCTATTGAATGTATAGCTGGCAGCGCATATTCCACTAGCGCTACCAGCATAAAAGGCTCAAAAAGCGCCCGGTTCTGCCGGGCGCTTTGCTTTGGGGACTTGCAAGGCACGACTCAGTCCATCGTACCGGGGCACACTGCCACAAGGGCTCAGACGCAGGCGGTCAGCGCTCCTGCGGCGTGGGTTCCAGCAGCGCATCGGCAACAAGGCGAAGTCCCACGGCAGAAGTGCAAGCCCCGCGAGACGGGGGGCTCGGGTCACGCTCAGTCCTGGGGTTTGAAGCCGATGATTATCGGCACAGAAGGCACGCGCCCGTCCACATCGCGCGGCAGCGTCTCGGTCTTGTCCAGGGCTCGCAGCACCGCGTCGTCCCAGGCCTTGTTGCCGCTGGACTGCACCAGCCGCTTGCCCACAATGGTGCCGTCGGGTGACAGGCGCACTTCCACCTCGGCACGCGGGTTGCCCGAGATCGCGTCGGGGTACACGATGTTGGGCTTGACCTTGGCAGCGACCTTGCCGCCGTAGCTGCCCGAGGGGCCCGCGCTGCGC
>NZ_QAIM01000393.1:0-1232 GCF_003061035.1 Acidovorax sp. HMWF018 | reverse complement strand
GTCCCACACCGCGTCGGCCGTGGCGCGCGAGACCAGATGAAAGCGCTCTTCGCTCTCGCGGCGGGCCTGCCGGGCCTGGTGCTGGGCCGAGATGTCCTGAAACGCCCCCTGTATCCGCACGATGCGGCCCTCGGCGTCGCGCACCGCCTGCCCGGTGGTGCGCACCCAGAAGTGCCGACCCGCCAGTGTGACAAGTTCGGCCTCCAGGTCAAACGGTGTGCCTTGGCGGATGCAGCTCTCAAACGCTGCCAACATGGCCTGCCGGTGCGGGGGCAGGTACAGCTCCATAATCTGTTCCACCGAGCCCATGCGTCCCGCAATGCCGAAGGCGGCGGCGATCTCCTGCGACCAGTTCAGCTGCAGGCTGGGCAGATCCACGATCCACCCGCCAATGCGGGCCATCTGCCCGGCCACGCGCAGGGTCTCGCTCTGGGCCAGCAGTTCGGCATGCATCTTGTCGCGCTGCTGCACCAGGTCGGCCAGCACCTGCTTTTGGCGGCGCAGCTCCAGCTGCACCATGGCCTGCTCGGCCAGTATGCGCAGGCCCTCCAGCTGCTCAGCCTCGATGTGCCGGGGGATGGAGTCCAGCACCGCCAGCGTGCCCAGCGCCTGCCCCTCGGGGGTGACCAGCGGCACACAGGCGTAAAAGCGCACATGGGGGTCCTGCGTGACCAGCGGGTTGTGGGAAAAAACCGGGTGCTTGTGCGTGTCGTTGACCACCATGGGCTCACGGCTGCCGCTCAGTGCATGCGCGCAGAACGCAATCGCGCGCTCGGTCTCCTTGAACGGTACACCCACTGCGGCCTTGAACCACTGCCGGTCGCTGTCCACGAAGTTGACCACCGCCATGGGGCACTGGCATACACGCGCAGCCAGCGTGGCCAGCTGGTCAAAGCTGTCTTCCGCCGGGGTGTCGAGGATTGCGTAAGACTGCAGTGCCTGGAGCCGGGCGGCCTCTGCGGTGGCTTGCGCTGGTGGCATGGTCAGTCCACCGTGGCGCCGCTGCGCACGCAGCTGCCCAGCCTGGTCAGTGCGACCAAGCCATGGGTGGCGGGGCGGAGTAGCGTCGGCAAGGCAATCGGGCAGTAGAGGGAGCGTGCAATGCGGCCGCACCGCGCGCTCAGGTTCACAGCGCCACAAGCACTGTGGCAAAGAGTGTGAATGCTACACCGCACAGTCCTCGCTGGCGACGTCCGCCCATGGGGGTTTGTCCCAAAAAACACAGTGTTTTG
>NZ_QAIM01000392.1:0-2110 GCF_003061035.1 Acidovorax sp. HMWF018 | reverse complement strand
GTGGCGTCAGATCTCCACCCCCCACCCCACGGTGGGCAAGGCCCGGCACCTGGGCGAGGCGCTGGTCCACGCGGGGCTGCTGTCCACGCCGGACCTGGCAGAAGGCCTGCAGGCGCAGCAGGAGGAGCGCGGCAATGGCGTGCAGCGGCCCATCGGCCAGATCCTGGTGGACCGGGGGGCACTCACCCAGGACCAGTTGCGCAGCGTGATTGCCACCTGGCTGGGTGAATACACCGTGCACCCCGGCGACATCACGCCCGAAGCGCCGGCCCTGGCACTCATCCCCCGTGCCGTGGCCGAGCGCGAATCCGTGCTGCCCCTGATCGCACGCGAGGACGCGCTGGTGCTGCTGATGGCGGACCCCTGGGACCGCGTGCTGATCGACGAGATCCGCTTTCTGACCCAGCGGCGGCTGATCCCGCTGCGCGCAGCGCCCGGCACGCTGATGCCCGCCATCCACAAGGCCTACCGCACCCGCCCTGCCGACGCGGGCGGCGCGGCAGCAGGCGCACGCGCCACCTCGCAGGAGTTGCTGACCAACCTGGCCACTGCGTCGCCAGACGCAGACACCGAGCAGGCCGACGTGATCAGCGAGTCGGACAACACCCTGGTGCGGCTCATCAATTCGGTGATTGACGAAGCCATCAGCCACCGTGCGTCGGACATCCACATCGAGACCGAGCCCGCCCCGCACAACGTGCGCGTGCGCCTGCGCATCGATGGCGACCTGGTGCCTTACCTGGAGCTGCCCGCGCGCTACCGCTTTGCGATGGTGGCACGCATCAAGATCATGGCCAGCATGGACATCTCTGAGCACCGCAAACCGCAGGACGGCAAGATCGACTTTGCCCGCTTTGGCGGCCCGCCGGTGGAGCTGCGGGTGGTCACGGTGCCCACCTCGCGCGGACTGGAGGACGTGGTGCTGCGCTTGCTGGCAGGCGCCAAGCCCCTGCCGCTGGAGAACATCGGCCTGAGCCAGCCCAACCTGCTGGCGCTGCGCGCGGTGGTGCAAAAAAGCTATGGCCTGGTGCTGGTGTGTGGCCCCACGGGCTGCGGCAAGACGACCACGCTGCACTCGGTGGTGCGCGACATCAACACCGCAGGCCGCAAGATCTGGACGGCCGAAGACCCCATCGAGATCACGCAGGAGGGCCTGCGCCAGGTGCAGGTGAACCCACGCATCGGCTGGACCTTTGCCGCCGCCATGCGCACCTTTTTGCGCGCTGATCCGGACGTGATCATGATCGGCGAGATGCGCGACGAGGAGACGGCGCGCATCGCCATCGAGGCCTCGCTCACCGGGCACCTGGTGCTGTCCACCCTGCACACCAACTCCGCGCCCGAGAGTATTGCGCGCCTGCTCGAAATTGGCCTCGACCCCTTCAACTTCTCGGACTCGCTGCTGGCCATCCTGGCGCAGCGCCTGGTGCGGCGCCTGTGCACCGCCTGCCGCGAGCCGCGTGTGGCCGACGACGACATGCTGGCGGGCCTGGCGTCGCAGTACCTGGAGAGTGGCACCCACAACACCGCCGAGGCGCGCCAGGCGCAGATCGGACGCTGGCGCCAGCAATACGGCGGCGCCCAGGGCGAGCTGCGGATGTGGCGCCCTGTAGGCTGCGCCAAATGCGAAGGCCACGGCTACCACGGTCGCCTGGGTATCCACGAGCTGATGATGAGTGACGAAGCCATTCGCCAGCACATCCGCCACCGGGCCCCGGCTTCGGACATCCGACACTCTGCGCTCACCGCCGGCATGCTCACCCTGCGCCAGGACGGCATCGAAAAGGTGTTGCAGGGCCTGACCGACATGAGCGAAGTGGTGGCGGCGACCAACCTGTAGTCTTCAGCCCCGGCAGTCACCCACAAGCCCCCAAAAACCGTCAACAATTGTCAAAACCACCCATCTCGCGGCAATTTTCCGTTGGACGGCAGTCGGTTTTCCTGCTTTCACGGGCATAGTCAAGCCGTGCCAGCTGCCGCACCTGGAGCCATTCCAGGTCACCGGCGCGCTGGCTGGATGTGAAAGTGGTGACGATGTTGTTCCGATTCCTGGCTGCCCTGCGGGCCCGCACAGACGCCACCCTGGTGGCCCTGCTCGGACCTTTGAGCC
>NZ_QAIM01000391.1:3367-7036 GCF_003061035.1 Acidovorax sp. HMWF018 | reverse complement strand
GTGGATGCTGTGCTGCGTGGACAATCGCCCCATGCCCATGACGACCCCCGACCTGCCTCCCGCCGACGACGAAGACACGCCCCGCAGCCCGCGCGGCATCCAGAGCGTGGAGGTGGGCGGCCAGCTGCTGAAGGTGCTGGCGCGCACGGGCCGGCGCATGGCGCTCAAGGACCTGGCCCGCGCGGCGGACATGACGGCCGCCAAGGCGCACCCCTACCTGGTGAGCTTTGGCAAGCTGGGCCTGATCGAGCAGGACGCCGTGAGCGGCCACTACGGCCTGGGCCCCTTGGCCATGCAGCTGGGCCTGATCAGCCTGCAGCAGGTGGACCCGGTGCGCCTGGCCATTGCTGAGCTGCCCGCGCTGGCCCAGCGCATCGGCTACACCGTGTCGGCCTCGGTCTGGGGCGACAACGGCCCCACCATCATTCGTGTGGAAGAGGGCCCCACCGCCGTGTATGTGGCCATGCGCCACGGCACCACGGCCTCGGTGCGGCATACGGCCACGGGCAAGGTGTTTGCGGCCTTCGGCCCGCGCGAGCGCGCTGCGGCTGCGCTGGCGGCCGAAGGGTTTGCGGGCGCTTTGGACGAGCCTGCATTTGCGGCCGAACTGGAGGCTGTGCGTCAGCACCAGATCAGCGAGGTGACGGACCAGCTCCTGCCCGGCATCAGCGCGCTGGCCACGCCGGTGTTTGATGGGTTTGGGCAGTTGGTGCTGTGCATCGCCGTGATCGGCCCCAGCGCCACGCTGCAGACCGGGCCGGCCAGCCCGGCGGCGCAGCACCTGCGCGAGGCGGCGCGGAGCTTGTCGCAGCGCCTGGGTGCGCCGGTCAGCCCTGCGTAGCCCGTGGGGCGATCAGCCCGCTGCGCGCCCCAGCGCCTGGTCAATGTCCCACAGGATGTCGTCCAGGTCTTCAATCCCCACCGACAGCCGCACCATGTCCGCGCTCACGCCCGCGCGGGTCAGCTCTTCTTCACTGAGCTGGCGGTGGGTAGTCGATGCAGGGTGTATCACCAGTGTCTTCGCGTCGCCGATGTTGGCGAGGTGACTCAGGAACTCGCAGGCGTCGATGAACTTCTCGCCCGCCGCCGCGCCGCCCTTCACGCCAAACGTGAGAATGCCCGAGGCGCCCGGCGCGCCATCCACCGCGCGGAACTGCTTTCGCGCCAGGTCGTAGTACGGCGAATCCGCCAGGCCCGGGTAGTTGACCCACGCCACTTGCGGATGGCTCTGCAGAAACTTCGCCACGGCCAGCGCATTGCGGCAGTGCTCGCGCATGCGCAGGTGCAGGGTTTCGGCGCCCTGCAGCAGCTGCCATGCGTTCATGGGGGAGAGCACGCCGCCGAAGGTGCGGTTGACCTCCATGCGCGCCTTCATGGTGTAGCCAAAGTCGCCAAAGGTCTCGTAGAACTTCACGCCGTGGTAGGCGCGGCTGGGCTCGACCATCTCGGGGAATTTGCCGTTGTCCCATGGGAACTTGCCGCCTTCCACCACCACACCACCCATGGTCGTGCCGTGGCCGCCGATGTACTTGGTGGCGCTGTGCACCACGATGTCGGCGCCCAGCTGCAAGGGGTTGCACAGGTAGGGGCTGGCCACCGTGTTGTCGATGATGAGCGGCACGCCATGCGCATGCGCCACCCCGGCCACGGCGGCGATGTCGAGCACGTTGACCAGCGGGTTGCCGATGGTCTCGCCATAGAACGCACGGGTGTTGGGCCGCACCGCACGCGCAAAGTTCTCGGGGTCGGCCGGGTCCACGAATGTGGTCTCAATACCCAGACGCGAAAAGCCCACGCCCAGCTGCCCCACGGTGCCGCCGTAGAGCGTGCTGGCTGCCACGATGTGGTCCCCGGTTTTGAGGATGGCCAGCAGCGCCGCCATCTGCGCGGCCATGCCGCTGGCGCAGGCCAGGGCCGCACGGCCGTTTTCGAGGCTGGCGATGCGCTCCTCCAACACCGCCACCGTGGGGTTGCTGATGCGGCTGTAGACGTTGCCAAAGGTCTGCAGGTTGAACAGGCTGCTGGCGTGTTCGGCGTTGTCGAACACAAAGCTGGTCGTCTGGTGGATGGGTGTGGCGCGTGCGCCGGTCACCGGGTCGGGTTGGGCCCCGGCGTGGATGGCGCGGGTGCCAAAGCCGAAGTGGCGGTCGGCACCGTGGGATGTGGGCTCGGTCATGGCGGTGGCGCAGCCTGCAGTGCTGCGCAGGGGGTTGGGTGAAAGAATTTGAATGAAATTGGCCGCAAGCGCTAGTGCAATATGCGCTGGCAGCTATCAATTTGCTAGTAAGGCAGCTGCCGCAAGCGCTTGGCGCTGATCACGCGCGTGTTCACGCCCATCCAGCCCAGGCCGCCAAACAGACGCGCGTGTTCGATCTTCACGCAGCGGTTTTGAATGACTTGCAGGCCCGCCGCCTCGGCGCGCAGGCCTGCGGACTCGTTGAACACGCCCAGCTGCAGCCACAGGCACTGTGCGCCGATGGCGACGGCCTCATCGGCCAGTGGCGGGATGTCCTCACTCTTGCGAAAGCAGTCCACCATGTCGATCTTCTGGCCTTGCGCTGCCAGCGCTGCGGCCGCATCGGTCACGCTGGCGTAGGCCGCCTCGCCCAAAATCTGCCCGCCCTCACGCGCCACCAGCGGGTTGACCGGCACGATGCGGTAGCCATGCGCCTGCATGTACTTGGCGGCAAAGTAGCTGGGGCGGTGCCACTGCGGCGAAAGGCCCACCACCGCAATGGTGCGGCAGGCGGTGAGCAGGTGGCGCAGGGTGCTGATGGTGTCGGGGGTGTGGAGCATGCAAGCAGTGTACGCATGCCCCGGGACCGTGGACCAGCGTCACCGCAGCCGGTCAGGCCGGCGACTTGTACTTGATGCTGCACCCATACGGCGCCGTCGTCGCCGCCGAGATCGGCTTGCCCGCCAGCGCTTCGCCCAGCCCCACCTTCACGTAGTTGGTGGCCTTCTCGATGTCGGCCGGGCGGGCCGAGGGAATGCTGTCGATGCCGCCCGCGTAGATCAGATGGCCCTGCGGGTTGACGATGTACAGGTGCGGCGTGGTGCGTGCGCCGTAGCTCCTGCCCACGGTGCCTTCCTCGTCCATCAGCACGGCGGTGGGGGCGGCCTTGCGCTCCTGCTTCCAGGCCATCAGCTTGGCGGGCTCCAGGTAGTCGCTGCTGGCTCTTTCGGTGGAGTTGATGGACAGCCACACCACGCCTTGGCTGGTGGCGTCCTTCTGTGTGGCGGGCATGTTGCCGCTGTCGTAGTGCTTGCGCACGAAGGGGCAGCCGGGGTTGGTCCACTCCAGCACCACATGCTTGCCCTTGAAGTCCGACAGGCGAACGGTTTTTCCGTTGGTGTCCTTGAGCGTGAAGTCGGGCGCGGGCTGGCCCACGGTGGCGGCGGCCTGGGCGGCCTGGGCGCCCAGGGCGACGAGGGCGGCGGTGGCGATCAACGTACGGCGAAGCAGCTTCATGGCGGGGTCTCCTGAAGGGTTGGCGGGTGGTCGAAAGCGGAAAGGTGGGCTGGAAGCGATCTACAGCTGGGCGATGGTGGCGCGCACCTCGTCCACGCTGAGCACCTCGGTCAGCACCACCGGCGGCTTGCCGGGGCGGTAGAACACGTACACCGGCACGCCGCTGCGGCCCAGTGACGCCAGAGCGGCGGTGATGG
>NZ_QAIM01000391.1:0-3344 GCF_003061035.1 Acidovorax sp. HMWF018 | reverse complement strand
CGTTGGCATCCGCCAGCGTGGTCTTCTTGTTGTACTGGCAGGTCACGCACCAAGCGGCGGTGAAGTCCACAAACACGGGGCGGCCACCGGCCACGATCTGCTCGGCCGCGCCGGGTGCCCAGGGCTGCCAGCCGGTGGCGGAGACCTGCGGGGACGACGTGGCCGCCTGCGCGGCAGGCATGTTGGTGACGTGCGGCGCAAAGGCCCAGACCAGCAAGGCCATGGCCGCGATGGACACCGTGGCCATCCACACCCGCGCCCGCCCGGCCAGCGACAGGGCCCACACCACCAGCGACAGGCCCACCAGCAGGATCAGCAGCGCACCGGCGCCGTCGATGCCGCTTTGCTGGCCCAGCACCCACACCAGCCAGACCACGGTGGCCAGCATGGGGAAGGCCATGAGCTTGCGGAAGGTGTCCATCCACGCGCCGGGGCGCGGCAGGGCGCGCGCCACGGCGGGCACAAAGCTGGCCGCCAGGTACGGCAGCGCCAGCCCCAGCCCCAGCGCCGCAAACACGGCCAGCGCCTGGGGCGCCGGCAGCGTGGCTGTGAGGCCCAGGGATGCGCCCATGAACGGCGCCGTGCACGGCGAGGCCACGGCCACGGCCAGCACGCCGGTGAGAAAACTGTCGGCCACCGGGTGGCGTGCCTGCAGGCTGGCCACCGAGGACGGCAGGAAATGCCCGAACTCGAACACGCCCGCCAGGTTCAGCGCGATCAGCGTGAACAGCGCCGCCAGCGATGCCACCACGGCAGGCGACTGCAGCTGAAAGCCCCATCCCACCGCCTCGCCCGCCGCGCGCAGGCCCAGCATGAGCGCGCCCAGGGCGATGAACGACAGCACCACGCCCGCTGTGTAGGCGATGCCGCTGATGCGGTGGGCGCGCCGGTCTTGCGCATGCTGTGTAAAGCCCACCACCTTGATCGCCAGCACCGGGAACACGCAGGGCATGAGGTTGAGGATGAGGCCGCCAAGCAAGGCGCCGAGCAGCGCGGCCGTGAGGGTGAGGGACGAGGCGCCGGAGGCTGCGGCAGGCGTTGCTGCGCCGCCAGCCTGCGCTGCATTGGCTTTGAGCGCGGCTTCCAGGGCGGGCGATACCGCAGCGACTGACGCGCCCTGCGGCCAAGTGCCCAGCACCTTCAGTTCGGCGCGGTAGCCGGTGCGGGTGTCAGGGCCGGTGCCATGGCCCGGGGCCGCCTGCTCGGCCAGCACCACGGGCATCAGGCTGGGGCTGGCGCTGCGCTGGGCCGATAGGGGAATCTGTGCGGTCCAGACGCTGCCGTTCCAGCTCTGCTTCCAGCTCGCCGCGTTGTCGATGACCTCGGCGGTTTCGGGGAACAGGTCCAGTGTCTTGCCACGCAGCGCCACGGGCAGGCCCTGCACGCTGACGTTCAGCAGGTTGCCGTCCGCAATCTGCGCCTGGCTGTCGGGCACGATGCCATTGGTGCCTGCCACCACGGCGCGGGGATGGGCCTTGGCGGCCGCCTCAAAGGCAGCACTGCTCAGTGCCGTGGTGCTCTGGATGGGCAGCTGCAGCGTGAATTCACCTTCTTCGGGAATGCACTCCTTGCGGCACACCAGCCACGAGGCGCGCAGCTTGATGGTCGCGTCCTTGGCCAGCGGGCCGGGGGCATAGGTGCTGGCCACGGTGACGGGCACGGGCAGCAGCACCGTGCCTTCATAGCCATAGTTGGCCAGCGTGCCGATGGGGATCTTCTTGGGCAGGGGCCAGGCAATCTCGCCCGCGTCCAGACCGGCGGGCAGCGTCCAGGCCAGGTCGGTGGGCAGGCCGGAGTCGCCAGGGTTCTTCCAGTAGGTGTGCCACTCGGGCTGGTGGGTGATCGAGAGGCCCAGCCACAGCGGCTGGCCGGGCGCCACGCCCTGGGGCGCATGGGCCAGCAACTCGGCGCGCACATAGGGCGTGGTGACCACGCTGGTGCCCTGTCCGCTGGTTTTGGGGCTAAATTGGGCGTTTGCGCCCGTCCATAAAGCGCTTGCAGCTATCAAAAACAGAGTAACTGCGAGGCGGTAAAGCGGGCGTGAAGGCATGGTGCAGTGTGGGAGCTGGCAGGGCGGGTTTGGTTCCGGCGCCCCTGTGCTCTGCCTGCGGGGCGATCAGACTGGCGGAGGGGGATTCCCCGGAACCTTCCGCCAGCCAGGCGCCTATTGTGTCGCCAGGCTCAAATCCGCACGCGGGGTCCACTTTTCGGGCTGTTTGCCAGCCTTGGGGGCCGCTACGAACAACCGCTCTACTGGCAGCTTCTGCGCCACCAGATAGGCGCGGATCGCTTGGCCGCGCTGCGTGGCCAGTTCGGCGGCCATGGCCTCGGTGGCGGGCTGGTTGGCCAGCAGCAGGGCTTCCATCTCGGGCACGCTGAGGTCCTTGGCCAGGCCGACCAGGTTGCGCGGCTTGGGCATGTCGGCGCGGCGGTACACCTCCTTGAGCAGGGCGGGGTATTCGGCGGCCGACACGGGGGCGGTGTCCGCCGGGTTGGCGCGGCGTTTTTCGGCCAGCACCCGTTGTTGCAGGCTTTCGCGCTGCAGGCCTTCGCGCTCGTCCTGCAGGCTGGCCATGCCGGTCACGGTGATCTTGAGCGCGGGGCGGTCGGTCAGGGCCTTGACCACCTTGCCCAGGTTTTGCTCGGCCTCGGGCGTGAGCGTGGCGCTACCCGGGGCAAAGGGCACGTTGCTCATCTCGTCGCCACCGCCAAACGCGCTGGCCAGCAGGCTGAAGGGCGAGGTCAGCGCCTTGCCGATGAGGTTGACGATGATCTTGAAGATCACGGGGCCGATGCGGAACTGCGGGTCGTTGAGCGAGCCGCTGATGGGCAGGTCCAGGTCGATCACGCCCTGGCGGTCGGCCAGCAGGGCCACGGCCAGCTTCACGGGCAGGCTGTTGGGCGCGCCCTCCACGGGCTCGCCAAAGGTCAGCTGGTTGAGCACCAGCCGGTTGCTGGCGGTGAGCTGGCCGTTGGGCAGCACCTTGTAGTTCACGTCCACGCTGAGCTTGCCGCGCTCGATGCCGTGGCCCGCGTATTTGACGGAATAGGGCGTGAGCGGGGGGAGCTCCAGGTCGCGCACCTTGCCCACGATGTCGAGGGCCAGCGGTTTGGCCAGCGGGTTGAGCTTGCCGGTGACTTCGAGCGATGCCGAGCCCTCGGCGCGGCCGCGCAGTTCCAGGTCGGCCAGCACGGGCTCGCCGCCCGAGGCTTCAGACGAAAACGCGCTGAGCTTGCCGGTCAGCTCCGACAGGTCGGCCGAGTAGTTGGGCTTGATGAAAAAGTCCGAGAACAGCACCTTGCCGTTGACCAGGCTCACGGGGCCAAAGACCACCACAGGGGCC
>NZ_QAIM01000390.1:4107-7419 GCF_003061035.1 Acidovorax sp. HMWF018 | reverse complement strand
CGCTGCAGAGTCGGCCGCCGATGCTGCCGCTATCTCGGTGCGCGCCCTGATCGCCGGGGCCATGGCCGCCGCCGAGAGTGGTGCCGACAGCATGACTGGGCTGGGCGGACTGCCCAATTCGGCGGGGACGCTCTCTGCGGTGGAGGCCGGCGCCGACAGCCTGGGTGCTAGCGGTGCGGCCCTGGTCAGTGCGTTGCTGGCCGCCATCGAGGCTGGGGAGGACACCGCAGCCATCGCCGGGGAGATTGCCGCAGGCGGCGTGCTGGCGGTCATGGAGTCTGGCCATGACGTGTTCGCAGCCATCGAATCCGCGCCGCCTCTTGACCCCAGCCGCACGCTGGTGGTTCCCATTGAAGACAGGACGCTTCGCGTTGCTGCTGAAACCCGCCTGTTGTCGGTAGCGCGCGAGGTCCGCGTGGTGGGCGTGGCTGCAGAGAATCGGATGCTTCTCGTGCCCGCGTAAGGTGCGCTCCCAAATGATTCCCCCCCAGTAGGGTTAGACCATCTGGCGCATGCCCGGAACACTCCGGGCTCATGAAAACAGAAACCATCGACGCTCTTGCCACGGCTGGCGGTCGCACCTCCGGCGGCGGCGCTGTCGTTGGATTTCTTGGCTGGCTTGCCTCATCCCAGGCAATCGGGCTGTTTGGCGTGTGTATTGCGCTGCTGGGCGCCCTGGTGAGTTGGTACTACAAGCGCGAAGCAAACCGCCGCTTGGCCGCCGAGCATGCCCTGCGCCAGCAGGAGCGCCAGATACGCATCGACATCATGCGCAACACTGGGCGTCTGGTTCCCGGTAATACCGACCTGGGCGAGCTGGGAGCCGACGAGTGAGCCGCGTCCCCGCCCAACTGCGCACCAGCCTTGCCGCCCTGGCCATGCTGCTGGGCGCCGGTGGCGGGGCCTACTACGTGGACGAGGCCGCCACGCGCGAGGCCAACACCAACGCCTACATCCAGGCCGTGGCCGCAGACCCCCAGGTGTCTGACGGCATCCGCATTGCCATGGTCATGGCGAGCTTTTACGAATCCAGCAACCGCCATATCGGCGTGCCCTACGTGGACAAGCTGGGCAAGGGCCAGCCGCTCACCGTCTGCAATGGCCTGACCGGGCCCGAGGTGGTTGCGGGGCGCACCTACACCCCCGCCGACTGCTACCGGCTGGAGAAGCGCCGGTACATCGGCTACGAGGTCGAAGCCAAGCGCCAGCTGACTTACTGGGACAGCTACGACCCGTTCCAGAAGGCCACGTTTTTGGACTTCATCCACAACAAGGGCGGCGGCTCGCTGGAGTTCAGCACCATGCGCCGCAAGGCCAATGCCGGGGACTGGGTGGGCGCTTGCCGAGAAAACACGCGCTGGAACCGTGGGACTGTGCAAGGCGTTTCCACCGTGCTGCCAGGCCTGCAGCTGCGCGGCGATTCCAACGATGAAATTTGCCGCACATGGCGGTTTGGAGCGCGATCATGAAACTCGCAATACTCATTTTTCTGGTTTTGCTCAGCGCACTGCTCACCGGCTGCGCAACCACCAAAGGCCTGCAGGTGTCCGACGAGGACGCGGCCGAGTGCGCTGCCGTGGGTTGCACGCCCTGGTCTGAGCGCCAGCTTGAAGGCCTGGCCAAGCACTTCTACGGCTTGGGTGTGAAGGCAGGCATCCAGCGCCAAAAAGGGTCGATCTGATGCGCGCCATTGTCCTGGCCGTCCTGGCTCTACTGCCGGGCATTGCCATGGCCAGCGGTTTCTACCTGCCGTGGTGGGCCGAGGCGCTGCTGTTCCTGCTGGGCACTCCGGCGGGCTGGGCATGCCTTGCGCTTGCGGCGGCGGCACTGATCGGTCTTGTGGTGGTCGCCTGGAAAAAGAGAGGGCAGGGGAAATGATCCTCGACAAGCTCAAAGCCTACGGCGCCATTGCCGCCGCCCTGGCGCTTGGGGTGCTGCTGGTGGTGCAGACCGCACGGATGCACACCGCCCAGCTCGATGCAGCGAACACCCGCACCAAGAACGCCCAGACCCTGGCGCACATCGCCGACCTGACAGCCAAGGCCCTGCGCGCCGTGCGTGCGCAAGAAGCCCGCTGGGCCGCCGAACAAGAAAGGAACGCCCGTGAAACCGCTACAAAAATCGAAGCTGCTAACGCTGATGCTGCCAACGCTCGCCGTGCTTCTGGCCGCCTGCAGCAACGCATCGATGCCCTTGTCTCCGCAGCCCGTCGATCAGCCGCGAATCCCGGCACTGAGCCCGCAATCGCGGCAACCGGCGATCCCATCGGAGTGCTTGCCGACGTGCTCGGCCGCGCTGACCAAAGAGCGGGAATCCTGGCTGAGTACGCCGACAAAGCCCGAATCGCCGGGCAGTCCTGCGAGCGCGACTACGACGCGCTGACCCAACCGCCCCGGCCGGATGCCGGGCCAACTCCCTGAGAACACCATGACCCAACTTGCACCGCACCAGCAACGCGTCGTTGATGAAAAGCGTGAACTGGACGAAAGGCTGCAGAAGCTGTCCGCATTCATCAGTTCCGAAAAGTTCACCACCATCGTTCAGGACGAAGCAGAGCGCGGCCGTCTCGTTTGCCAGGAGGAAACGATGCGGGACTACAGCGCGATCTTGGCCGAGCGTATCGAAGCCTTTGGCGGTGCACTCGCCACGCTCCCAGTGGTGGACTCCTGCCCCGATTCCCTGGAACTCGAGATCCAGGCCAAGGCCAGCAAGGGGCCGCGTGTGACGCCTGCAGCACTGAAGGATGAAATTGCCAGCGCGCATTACTTCACCGCCGATGAGGGCGTGTACGGCCATGAAACGCTGAACAGCGAGAGCGTATCTACGCCTGAGCCGCAGGGTCCATTGGGCCTGCTCACTATCTGCGTCTTGAAGTTGCGCAACGGATTCACGGTGCTGGGCCACAGCGCTTGCGCAAGCCCTGAGAACTTCAACTGGGAAATCGGCAAGCGCATCGCCCGCGAGAACGCAGAGCGCCAAATCTGGCCCCTGCTGGGCTTCCGCCTGCGCGACGAGCTGGCCCGCCCGGTGCTCACCGATGCGGATGCCGCTGCGGATCTGGCCGGCACACCACGCCCGGACAACTCCACCGCTGAGGCAGCTGACTTCCTGGCCAGCGTGAAAGCCTGCGACTTGTCGGGCGATGCACCGTGCGAGGCCTGCCAGTGATCGCGGGCGCTCTGGCTGCTATCGCGGCCATTTCCATCATCGGCTACGTGGTTGCGATCTCGCTGGGCCGCCAGCCCACCAAGGATTTGCTGACCGTTGCCGTGGTGGCCCTGATTGCATCCTGCACCACCGCAGCTCCCGACC
>NZ_QAIM01000390.1:0-4095 GCF_003061035.1 Acidovorax sp. HMWF018 | reverse complement strand
GCCGATAGGCCGCCCCTCCTGAGATTCCCCGCCACGGCAAGGGGCCCCGCCGGTAGCCACGGCATCACCCATCTGGAGATCCACCATGTACCGTTCCTCCCGTTTCGTTTCCCTGGTTGCCCTGGCCTGCGTGGCCGCCGCCTCCGCCATGTCGGCCGCCGTGGACCGTGTGGCTTCCGCCGTGAGCTATGGCATCGACCGCTTGCTCAGTGCCTGGGTGGAACCCTTTCAGCTGCAGACCAAGGCCCCGGGCCAGGAGAAACCGCGCGTGGCGCTGGTAGCGGCCAAGGCCTTCGTGCTGCGCGTGCTCAAGCGACGACCCACGGTGCACCCTTCCTGGCGCATGTGTCCGTCGATCTGAACTGCTGAATCGCCAGCACCAATGAAAAAGCCCCGCCGCAGTGATGCGGGCGGGGCTTTGTGTTTGGGTAGTGGCCAGTAAAAGGTCAGCTCAAGCCGCTCTCCGTAGGCGAACCACATTTGCACGGCCTTCGCGGCTTGGTGGGGCGGTGTTCTCGCAGGACACAAGGTAGTCGGCCCAAAGTTTCAGTGCCCTGCGGCGCTCTGGTATTTCCTCCCGCACGTCATAAACCCCCTCCATGCCCTTGAGCGCGTGGTTCAGGGCAATCTCGGAGATTTCACGAGACACCCCCATGTTCATCAGGTGGCCTTTGGCCGTGCTGCGCGTGTCGTGGGGGGTGAATTTGCGGATGTCCATGTCACCGCGCTCAAACGCGCGCCGCAGTGCTGCCCAAAGCGTGGTGCGGCCGATAGGCACATCGCCCAGCTCTTTGGAGCGGTCGGCGCGGCGAGTGGGCAGCACGTAAACGGAGTCGCCAGACAGAGCGATCAGCTCGTGGAACCAGTCAACGACGACCGGGGCGAGGGGAACCAGGAAGCCAGCGCGGGTTTTGACGGACTCTGCGGGCACCCACCAGGTGCCGGCCTCCAGGTCCAAGTGCTCCTTCTTTGCCTTCACCAGCTCCACCCCGCGCACGCAGGTGGCCAGCAGGATGCGGAAGGCCAGGGCGTTCTCCCGGCCGATGAAGTCAATGCCCGGCAGCAGGGACTGCAGCTCCTTGTTCTCCAGCATGACGCGCTGGCGTGTCTTGGGGCGGGGGCCCTTGAGCGCGGACAGCTTGATGCCGGTGCACGGATTGGCCGCAATGAGTGTCAGCCCGCAGGCGTGGTCGAGAACCTTGGAGATAGAGGTGAGCAGCCGCTTTGTCATCAGCCACGTCCGGCCGCTCTCTTTGAGGACTTTCACGACATCAATGCTCGTTACCTTGTCCACCTGCCAGGAACCCAGGCGCGGCAGGATTACCTGGTCGATGTCGGCATTGCGGTAGTAGATGGTGTCCTCGGCGAATACATCCGGGCGGAGCACCTTCTCTCGATAGTCGGCAACCAGCTCGCGCATGGTCCATGCTGCTGCGGTGCGCGATTTGCGCTCCTGCTTCTCCGCCGCCGGGTCCGCGCCGCCATCGATGGATGCACGCAGAGCGCGGGCTTTCTCCCGGGCCGCCGCGAGTGTCACGTCCGGGTAGCTGCCGATGGTCAGCTCGCGCCGTCGCCCGCCCTGCACGCGATATCGGAGCACCCAGGTTGCGGTGCCGCCTTTGGAGAGGGTGAATGTCAGCCCATCGCCATCCGACTTGGCGACCGCCTCACCTTTTGAGATCCAGCGCTTGATCTGTATATCGGTGAGCGTGTGACTGATTTTGGGCATCGGCAGTCCTTTTTTTGGGTAGCTAGGAGTGTAGCTACCCACCTAGCTACCCGGAGTTCATGCGCCAATGAGAATCAGTGTGCGACAGTGTGAATCAAAAAACCCAATGAAAACAACGGCTTGTGATTCTTGTTGAGACGCTGTGAGCCACTCTGAAACACTAATTGAAATTCCAGGTGGCAATTTGCATGGTTTTTGGCCGGTAGCGCTAGTGGATCATGCGCTGGCAGCTATCAAAATGTGAGTAGATGAGGAAAGGGGCAGAAGCGTCAGGCGCGGCGCACACGGGTCACAAAGCTGAACGGCAGCCCGTTGGTGCTCACGTGGTGCTCGCGGGCGGTTTCTACCCATTCTGCGCCCAGCACGGGGGCATAGGCATCGCCGTCAAAGTCCTGGGCGATCTCCGTCACCTCCAAGCAGTCCGCCAGGGGCAAGGATTCGGCATAGATCTGCGCGCCGCCAATGATCCACACGGTTTTGCCTGCGTCGCACAGCGCCAGGGCTTCGGCCAGGCTGCCTGCGCGGTGGGCACCCTCGGCCTGCCAGTCGGCCTGCCGCGTCACCACGATGTTGGTGCGGCCGGGCAGGGGGCGAAAGCGTGCGGGCAGCGAGTCCCAGGTCTTGCGGCCCATGACCACCGGGCAGCCCTGAGTGAGCTGCTTGAAGTGCGCCATGTCCTCGGGGATGTGCCAGGGCAGGCGGTTGTCCTTGCCGATGACGCCGTTGGCCGCGCGGGCGTAGATGAGGTGCAGGGGCATGGGGCTCGCTCTGTGCGTGAGTGGGGAGGGGATCAGATGTGCAGGAACGCCAGCGCGCCCACACCCAGGCCCACGGCGGCCACGCCGTACATGCCGTATTCCAGCCACTTCTTCTTGGTCAGCAGCGCAATCGCGGCCAGGGCAATCGCCACCTGCAGCGCGGTGGTGGCCTGGGCCCAGCGGTGGTGCTGGTGCATCTGGGCCTCGCTTTGCT
The DNA here is from genome assembly GCF_003061035.1 of Acidovorax sp. HMWF018. Lineage (NCBI taxonomy): Bacteria > Pseudomonadati > Pseudomonadota > Betaproteobacteria > Burkholderiales > Comamonadaceae > Acidovorax > Acidovorax sp. HMWF018. The sequence continues at coordinate 1,394 of NZ_QAIM01000390.1, read as the reverse complement.
GATCGAAGGCGTGGGCATCGGCCTCCAGCTTTTCGGCCGCGGTCTTGATCTCGTTCTTCTCTTTTTCGTAGCGGTCGATCTTGGCCTGGTATTTAACCTTCTCGGCTTCGGCCGGGGTCAGGTCACGGGCCAGTTCGGCCAAACTTTGTTTGGTGCTTTTGGACTGGAAGTAATTCCACTGGTTGGAGGCCTCGGTCTTTTTGATGGCCGCGTCGTTCTTCATCAGGCCCGCATTGGCCTGGGTGGCGCCGCCCATGTAGGCAAAGATGGCACCCACCGTGGCCACGATGGCCGTGAACATGGCGATCTTGTTGGTGGACGAGCCGCCGCCATGGTCCGCGCCGTGGTGCGCAGCATCGTGGCCGTGGGTGGCATGTTCGACCGCGTGGTCGTGGGGGCCGTGTACGTGGAATCCGCCGGAAGACATAGATAGAAGCTCGTTGTATTGGTTATGGGTGAAAGCGGGGCCTGTGCCGCAGGCTGGCTGGTGCAGTGGTCAGGTCAGACTGCCACGGGCGCCTTGATGGCAGGGTGGCACTGGTAGTCCACCACTTCAAAGTCTTCGTACTCGTAGTCGAAGATGCTGTCCGGCTTGCGTTTGATGTTCAGCACAGGGTAGGGGTAGGGCGTGCGCGCCAGCTGGGTCTGCACTTGCTCGTGGTGGTTGCTGTAGATGTGGCAGTCGCCACCCGTCCACACGAAGTCGCCCACCTCCAGATCGCACTGCTGGGCCACCATGTGGGTCAGCAGCGCATAGCTGGCGATGTTGAACGGCACACCCAGAAAGATGTCTGCACTGCGCTGGTACAGCTGGCAAGACAGCGTGCCGCGCCCGCCGGGCTCTTGCGCCGGGGCTACGTAAAACTGAAAGAAAGCGTGGCACGGCATGAGCGCCATCTTGTGCAGCTCGGCCACGTTCCAGGCGCTCACGATGATGCGGCGCGAGTCGGGGTTGGTCTTGAGCGTTTGGATGACGTCGCTGATCTGGTCGATGTGCCCGCCGTCCGGCGTCGGCCAGCTGCGCCACTGCACGCCGTACACCGGGCCCAGATCGCCGTCCTCGCGCGCCCATTCGTCCCAGATGGTCACGCCGCGCTCTTTCAGCCAGTTGTTGTTGCTCGATCCGGTCAGGAACCACAGCAACTCCTGGATGATGGACTTGAGGTGCACCTTCTTGGTCGTGACCAGCGGAAAACCTTCCTTCAGGTCAAACCGCATCTGGTGGCCGAACACGCTCTTGGTGCCGGTGCCGGTGCGGTCCGACTTGTCCACGCCGTGGGTGAACACATGGCGCATGAAATCTTCGTACTGGGAGCGCACGGGGCGGGCGGGCAAGGCAGAAGCTGCCGGGGCAGCAGAAGGCTGGGTCATGGGATGGATCACTCAGGGTAGGG
>NZ_QAIM01000389.1:0-8852 GCF_003061035.1 Acidovorax sp. HMWF018 | reverse complement strand
CCCCAACCGGCGCACGACGCCCAACCACCGGAGACCCCAGAAATGAACCAACAACCCACCTCGCTCCCCCGGCGCCACCTGCTGGCCGGCAGCGGCGCTGCTTTGGCTGCCGTTGGTCTGGCCAGCTTTGGCCGCACCGCAGCCGCTGCTGGTGAGACCGCGCCCGTCGCCGTGGCCGGTGCTGCCAAGCCTCTGCCAGCGTACGTGGGCTGGAAGGACCCGGCCAGCCTGATCGTGCACAGCAGCACCACCATTGAGACCAAGCGCAGTGTGTTCGGCACCAGCGTAATCACGCCGTCCGAGCAGCTCTACATCCGCAACAATCTGCCCGCGCCCGACGCCTCGATCCTGGGCAACCGCGATGCCTGGGAGATCAACATCGAGGGGGTGAAGAACCCGCGCAAACTCACGCTGGGCGACCTCAAGCGCATGGGCATCGAGACCACGGCGATGGTGTTGCAATGCTCTGGCAACGGACGCGGCTACTTCCCCAACAAGCCCAGTGGAACGCCTTGGCAAGTGGGCGCAGCAGGCTGTGTGGTGTGGAGCGGTGTGCCGGTGCGCTGGGTGGTGGATGCCCTGGGCGGCGTGGAGGCCGGCATGGCCTACCTCACCGGCACAGGCGGCGAAAAACTCCCCGATGGACTGGACCCCAAGAGCGTGATCGTGGAACGCTCGGTGCCTGCTGCCGCACTCGCCGATGCCCTGCTGGCCTGGGAAATGAACGGTGTGCCGATTTCGCTGGCCCACGGCGGCCCACTGCGCTTGATCGTGCCGGGTTACACGGGCGTGAACAACATCAAGTACGTCAAACGCCTGGCCTTCACCGCTCAGGAGACCGACGCACGCATCATGTCGCACGGCTACCGCATTTCACCGCCCGGCGCGAAGGGCGACCCGTCGCAGCCATCGGTGCAGGAAATGACGGTGAAGTCGTGGATCAACGGTCCCGGCACGGACGGCGCCCCGCTTAAAGCGGGTGACACACAGATCCATGGCGTGGCGTTTGGCGGCATGAACGCGGTGGCCAAGGTCGAGGTTTCTCTGGACGGCGGAAAAACCTGGCAGCTCGCGCGCATGGTGGGGCCCGACCTCGGCCGCTTTGCGTGGCGGCAGTTTGTTTTTGCGGCGCGCCTGCCGGCGGGCCAGTTCACCCTGGCGAGCCGAGCCACCGACACCGCAGGCAACGTGCAGCCCGAACAACGCATGGAAAACGCGGGCGGCTACAACAACACCAGCTGGGCCGACCACGCCGTGAAAGTGAGCGTGGCATGAAGCGCACAATCCAAAAACACGCGTTGGTCGCTGCCCTGTGGTCGTTGGCATTCACAGTGCTGCCCGTGCACGCCGCCGACGATGCCGCGCAACTTCAACAAGGCAAGGTGTTGTTCGGCCAAGGCGCGGTGCCTGCCTGCGCCCTGTGCCATGCGCTCAAGGACGCGGGAGCCGAAGGCGCCGTGGGCCCCAGCCTGGACGAGCTCAAGCCCGATGCCAAGCGCGTGGCCACCGCGCTGCGCAACGGCATTGGGCAGATGCCGTCCTACAACGGCAAACTCAGTGATGCGCAAATTGCCGCCCTGGCGGCCTACGTGGCCAAGGCTTCGGGTGGATCAAAGTGATGGCTGGTTGGCCACAGCGCTGCTGCGCCAACTGACAAAAAGGACGGGATCACCTGCAAACAGCGATCCCGACTGAGTGGCTGACCCAGGGCGGGTCAGCCACTCACCATCACTTGCCTGGTTTGATGTCGGGGACCACCATCCAGCCAGCCCCCATCATCACAACCGCCGGGAACTTCTCGCCGGCCTAAGTCTTGCCCAGCATGGCCTTGTGCTCGCGGTAAGCCATCAACGCTGGCGACACGCCCAGGTGATTGATCGCACCATGCTTGATGCTGCTGCAGTCTTGCTCGTCGAGCTTGCAGATCTCTGCACGCTGTTGTCAACTCTCTAGCAATGTCAACTGCGCGCCTGAAACCTGTCTCTGCGCATTACCACGATGCATGAATAGGAGTGATCGCAATCCGGCACGCCAAGGGCATTCACGTTGAAAACTCGAACGGCAGCAACCGCTGCTTAGCCGTCCGTCAGGCTCAGGAGTAACCGGGTCTTAACAAAGTGTCCGGCAAACTAGGCGAAGCCCAGTTGGAGGCCATGGCCCATTTACTTGAGGGGACTTAGCTTCCGGCAAAACTTTGTAGCAGTTACGGGACAGAACGGCAAAGCTTTGCTCTAATTAGCGGCAAATCTATGTTTTTTAATGCATCGTAACTGTTTTATCACGGCCTCCGTGTCGCTATCCAGTGTTTGCAAGCCGACTTGTAGCGAAGTGGCTGTGTCTTCTTCGGGCGATGGATTGACGACCTGTCCTGTCATCAACTTCGCAGGCCATTGAGCAACGTGGGCCTGGATATCGGCGGCATGATGACCAAGCACAAGCACGCACCTGTGGAATCCCACGCTACAAATTGAGTGCATCAGACGTTCCAGCAGAGTCTGGCCCTGCACCTCCAGCAGGCACTTGGCCCGCCTCCCCATACGCTGCCCCGCGCCAGCTGCCAGTATGAGAACACTGACGCGCTTGCAGTCCTTGGCCGGAGTATTCACCGCGAATCGGAGAGAGATAAGCAGGTCGAGCCAGGCTGCATGGATGCGCCATCAGCGAGTGTGTTCTTGGCGTGCGTCACGTCCATGTCGCGCGGCAGTGGAACGCCGTTCTTTACCGCCAACACCTCCGCCATGATGCTGACTGCGATTTCGGGTGGCGTCTTGCTGCCGATGTAGATGCCGATCGGCCCGCGCAGGCGCGCCAGGCGCTCGGCCGTTTGCTCGAGGTGTTCGATCATGCGGGCATGACGCGCCTCGTTGTTGCGCCGCGAGCCTATGGCGCCTACGTAGAAGGCCTCGGTGTCCAACGCTTCGAGCAGGGCAAGGTCGTCGAGCTTGGGGTCGTGCGTGAGCGCGATCACGCAGCTGCGCCGGTCAACTTTGTAATCGTGCACGACGTCGTCGGGCATGCCGGTGAGCAGCGTCACACCGGGGACCGACCAGGACGCACGGTACTCCTCGCGCGGGTCGCACACGGTGACGGCAAAGCCACTGAACACGGCCATGGTGGCCAGGTACTCGGTGAGCTGGCCGGCGCCGATCAGCAGCATGCGGTATTCGGGGCCGAAGGTGTTAGCCAGCACATTACCGTCGTCGATCAGGGGTGCCTGAGCCCTCGAGCTGATGTTCACGCGCTCGATGTTCGGCACGCCGGACATGGCGCGCCAGGGGCAGATGCTGACCGAGGTGGCGGCGCTGGTTGACGCCGGGCGCATCCGCTCGACGGCCACCGAGACCGCCGGCAGGATCGATGCCGCGACCTTGCGCCGGGTGCACGCGCAGATCGAAAGCGGAACGGCGCGCGGCAAGATCGTGCTCGAAGGGTTCTGAAGGGCCGCAACGAATACGATTGACAGGTCGGCCTCGGACTGCCGCCAGAACCGGATGATCTGCTCTTCTTCATGTTCGTCTTTCTCCTGGTGGTTGACGGACTTCACTAACCTCCGCTTGGTACGGTTGGTGAAGGTCAGGTCAAATCCCGAGATGGTCATTTTTTCGAGCTTCGGACCTATCATTGAGCGTGCAAAGGCCAACGGTGTCGCGGTGAGGCTGCGGCAGAGCTTGTAGGTCTCGCCACATTGCGACAGACACGACCGCCTGGATAAACCCGCCTTGATGCGGGTGCCAGCATAAAGAAGCCAGGAGACAAACATGGCATTCAGCAGCCACTGGAGTGCACCCGGTCATGAGGCCACCTCGGACATATCCTGGCGTGCAGACGACGTGATCGAGCGCTCAAGGCAGCGGTCGATGGGCGTTCACAGGCTCGACCCGGGACGCAGTGACCCGCCGCGCGTCCTCACCGCGACTGCCCTGCAAGACCATCGCTTGCCGATGGAAGACCTGCTGGATGTTGCGCGCAGCGGCATGGAGTCGTTGTTCCTGCAGATACGTGACGCCGGGTATGTGATACTGCTCACGGATGCCCACGGCGTCGCCGTCGACTTCATCAGCAACCCATTGCTGGACCGCGAGCTGCGACAGGCCGGCCTGTACCTCGGCAGTTGCTGGTCAGAGGAGACGGAGGGGACATGCGCCGTGGCGCTGGCGAACCTGGAGCAGCGGTCCATCACGGTTCATCATGAAGAACATTTTCGTGTGCCCTACCGAACCCTGAGCTGCAGCGCCGCGCCCCTGTTGGGCGTCGATGGCCAGGTGCAGGCGGTGTTGGATGCATCCGCCCTGTACTCGCCGGACGACAAGCGCAGTCAGCACCTGGTGTTGCAGATGGTCAAGTCGACCGCTCGTTTGATCGAGAACGCCCAGTTTCTCAAGCAATTCGACCGGAACCTGGTGCTGCGTCTGGCCGGACGGCGCGATTTTCTAGAAGTGGCGACAGAGGGCTTGCTCGCGCTGGACGAGGAAGGCCGGATCGTTGCGGCCAACCAGGCCTTTCTGCAATCCGTGGGGCGCACGCCGGCGATGCTGACCGGCGCCCATGTCGAAGACGTTTTCAACGCGCGGATGGAGCGACTGCTTGGCGCTTCACTGGCCCACCCGGAGCCGCTGGCGTTGCGTTTGCTGCACTCGGGCGAGCGGTGTTTTGCCCTGGCGCGCGGGCCACGCAAGCTCACACCAGTGACCGAACGCCAACGACCGATGCTGCATACCCCGGATGACAAGGCGCTGCGTGAACTTGCTGGGAACGATGCCAGCATGACGCGCAATGCCCAGCAGGCCCTCCGTGTGGTAGACAAGGGCCTGGCGATCTTGCTGCAGGGTGAATCGGGTACCGGCAAAGAGGCCTTTGCCAAAGCGATCCACGAGGCGAGCACGCGGCGATCCAAAGCCTTTGTCGCAGTGAATTGCGCTGCCATCCCGGACACCTTGATCGAAAGCGAACTCTTTGGCTACAAAGAGGGCGCATTCACCGGCGCACGCAGCAAGGGGGCCAGGGGCAAGGTTCAGCAGGCCCACGGCGGCACGCTGTTTCTGGACGAAATCGGGGACATGCCTTTGGCGATGCAGACCCGCTTGCTGCGCGTACTGGCCGAAAGGGAAGTCACGCCGCTGGGTTCAGAAACTTCGGTGCCCGTGGACATACAGATAGTTTGCGCCACGCACAGGGACCTCAACGAGCTGGTCGCCAACGGACTTTTCCGCCTGGACCTGTTTTACCGCCTCAATGGCGTCACGCTGGCGTTGCCCAGTTTGCATGAGCGCACAGACAAGGAAGGCTTGATCCGCCAGCTGCTGCAGGAGGAAGGCCGGTCGCTCTATGCCCGTGCGGGCACGGCCTCCCCCCATGCGTTGGCCGCGCTGCAGACCTACCACTGGCCAGGCAACATCCGCCAACTGAAGAACATACTGCGCGCCGCCCTGGCTTTGAGCGGTGGCGAGGCCATCGAACTGGAACACCTCCCGCTCGACATCCAGGGTGCCATGCGTGCCAGCTTGCCCCCACCCCGCATGCTGTCGATTGGCTTACCAGCATCACCTGTCGATGCCGCCGCTGGTTCGGAGCGGGATGATTTGGTGCAGGTTCTGAGAGCGCACCACTGGAACATCACCCATGCGGCGCGCAGCCTGGGCATATGCCGAGCGACTGTCTACCGTCGCATGCAAAAGTTGGGCATCGTCAGCCCCAATCAGCAGGCCTGAATCAGAAGGCGCCGGCACTTTCCGCTTTTGGCGTGATTGGCCGCGAGAGGTCCAGCCCTGGCTTTCCTAGTTGGCGGCGGGGTTGCAGATATACGCAGGTGCGACACCTGTCGCTCGTTCGCTTGCTGGTGCGACACCTGTAGCACACAGGTGTCGCTGCCATGGGCATTCAGCAGGCCGACACACCGCCCTCAAAGCCTTTGGAACGCCCTCAAACCGGCTTTTAGTGCGGTCTCTTTAAGGGTATTCCCGCGATTCTTCTACAGATCCGACTTATGGCATGGCCTTTGCAAAAAAGTACCTGCGAGACGCGCCACCAGGGGGTGACCACTTTGCTTGCGAAGCGGTCCGACGTCGACGAGTTGGCGGCGCACCTGCGTCGTTCGTGTATCTGAGCATTTTTATAGGAGACAAACCAATGACACCAAACCGCGAGAAACAGCATTGGATGTATCGCAACATGGTCACGAGCCGCAAGTTCGAAGAGACCATTGCGAAAATCTATTTCGAGGGCAAGTTGCCCGTGTTCAGCATGGCCGACGGCCCGATTCCCGGTGAGATGCACCTGTCCGACGGGCAAGAACCTGTGGCGGTGGGCGTCTGTGCGCATCTCGAAGCAAGCGACATCGTCACCGCCACGCACCGTCCGCACCACCAGGCCATTGCCAAGGGGGTGGACCTCGACAAGATGGCTGCCGAGATCTTCGGGAAGGCGACCGGCCTTTCAGGCGGGCGTGGCGGGCACATGCACCTCTTTGATCCGAAGGTGAACTTTGCCTGCTCGGGGATCATTGCCCAGGGCATGGGCCCAGCCGTCGGTGCCGCCCTTAGCCGCAAGATGCAGAAAAAGCCCGGCGTTGCCGTGGCTTTCGTTGGCGAGGGTGCCGTGAACCAGGGCGGCTGGCATGAAGCGATGAACCTCGCCGCGACCTGGAAGCTGCCTTTCATTTGCGTCATCGAAGACAACGCCTGGGGGATTTCGGTGTCCAAGGAGGCTTCGACCGCGATCTCCAACAACGCAGACCGTGCGGCCGCTTACGGCATACCTGGCAAGCGCATCGCAGGCAACGACCCTTACGCGATCTATGAGGCCGCTGGTGAAGCGATTGCCCGCGCCCGCGCTGGTGAAGGCCCGTCCCTGCTGGAGATCGAAACGTATCGGCTCGCTGGCCACTTCATGGGTGATGCCGAAGGCTACCGCCCCAAGGGCGAGAAGGACGCGCTGTTCGCGAAGGACCCGATTCCGAAGATGCGCGCCAAGATGATCGCCGATGGCGTGGCCACCGGCGCAGAGCTCGACGCGATAGAGGCACAGGCCGCTGCCCGCGTTGAACAAGCCATCAAATTTGCCCGCGAAAGTGCGGATCCGGCGCCAGAAACCGCGCTGACTTCCGTGTTCGCTTAAGGAGACAGAGCATGAGCGTAGCCAACGAAAGAAAACTGACCATTGCTCGCGCCATGGCCGAGGCCGTGCAACAGGAAATGCAGATCGACCCCACCGTCTTTGTGATGGGTGAGGACATCGGCGCCCTCGGCGGCGTTTACGGCAACACACGCGGTTTGCTGGAGGAATTTGGCCCTGAGCGCATTCGCGACACGCCGATTTCCGAGACCGCCTTCATCGGCGCCGCTGTCGGGGCTGCCCAAGACGGGATGCGCCCGGTTGTCGAACTGATGTTCGTCGATTTCTTCGGCGTCTGCTTTGACGCGATCTACAACCTGATGGCCAAGAACATCTACTTTTCGGGTGGCAACTTCAAGGTGCCGATGGTGCTGATGACGTCGACCGGTGGCGGTTACTCCGACGGCGGGCAGCACTCGCAATGTCTGTATGGCACCTTTGCGCACCTGCCCGGCATGAAGGTGGTTTGCCCGTCGAATGCCTATGACGCCAAGGGGCTGATGACCGCCGCCATGCGCGATGACAGCCCTGTCGTCTACATGTACCACAAGGGCCTGCAAGGCATGGGATGGCTTGCCACAGAAGCGGGCGCAACGGTGCACACCCCAGTGGAAAGCTACACGGTCGAAATCGGCAAAGCCAAGGTCGTGCGCTCAGGAAAAGACGTCACCATCGTCAGCGTCGGGATGGGCGTGCACAACGCTCTGAAAGCAGCCGAGAAGCTGGAGAGCCAAGGCGTCAGCGCTGAGGTGGTCGATCTGGTCAGTCTGGTCCCGCTGGATCGCGACACGATCCGCGCCAGCGTCGCCAAGACGGGTCGCCTCATCGTCGTGGACGAGGACTACATGTCTTACGGCGTCTCCGGCGAGATCATCGCCAGCGTGACGGAACATGACATCTCGGCCCTCAAGGCCGCGCCCAAGCGGGTGGCGTATCCAGATGTGCCGATCCCCTACGCAAGGGTCATGGAGCAGTTCTGCCTGCCCAACCCCGACAAGATCGTTGCCGCGTTCAACAGCATGAAAGCGGCCTGACCGTGCGTCTCGGGGCCGCCTTCACAGGCGGTCCCACCCAACACAGGAAAGCTCCATGACAGACATCATCATCCCCACCAACCTCTGGGAAGAAGACGTAGAAACCGTCATCACCACTTGGTTGGTCAACGATGGGGCCACCGTTGAAAAAGGCGCGTTGATCGCCGAAATCATGACTGCGAAGGTGCAATACGAAATCCACGCGCCCGCGTCGGGCACCGTAGCTATCAAAGAGAAGGCCGACGCGGTGGTTTCCAAAGGCGCTGTCATCGGAACAATTGCATGACCGACGGCGTGCGCACCGTAGCACTGAAAGGCGTGCGCGGCATGATCGCGGACGCCATGGTCAAGAGCCTGGCCACCGCGGCGCAGCTGACCCATCACGGCAGTGCGGACGCTACTGCTTTGCTGGCGGAAAAGGCGCGGCTGGCGGAAGAGGGGACCAAGGCCTCGGTGGAGGATCTGCTGATGCTGGCCGTGATCCGCGCGCTCAAGAAGCATCCCGATGCGAATGGCCGCACCAAGGACCGCGAGGTTCATCTGCACGAAGCGATTGACCTGTCTGTTGCCATCGCACTGCCGGGCAACTTATTGGTGGCCCCGGCGATTTCTGGTGCGGGTGATATGGATGTGAGCGCGTTGCGGAGTGCGCGACAGGACTTGGCTGCGCGGGCCAAGATCAACAAGCTCACCGTGACCGAGATGACG
>NZ_QAIM01000388.1:0-1882 GCF_003061035.1 Acidovorax sp. HMWF018 | reverse complement strand
GAAAGGGGTGAGCGGTTGATTCGTTGACAGGGACGCGGTGCCTCAGCCTGGCCCGGACACGGGAGGTGCCTGCAGTGCCGTCTGCGCGACCGCCAGTGCCTTCTTTTTCTGGGCCACCAGCAACAAGGGCTTGCCCTCGCGCGAGCGGATCACCTTCCAGTGCACGTTGCTCCACCAGCCGCTGGCCTCGCGCAGGTCCACAGGCTGGTCAAAGGCATACACCGTCACCATGCCGCCCTTCTCGAAGAACGTGGTGAGGTGGTAAGCGAGGTGACCTTCGATATCGCATGGCCGCATGAGTTGGGGAAACCCGGGCACCACGTTGGCGTCCCGCATGCCCAGGTGCATGAGCAACTGGCGCTGCTCCATGAAACTGCCCCGCAAGCTGCGCTCGTGGTATTCGTGGTCGATCGCGTCGCGCACCATCGCTGGCGGTCGCACGGCGAGCACCCCGCCGCTGGTGCCACCGGCCAGCAAAAGCGCCGCCAGAAAACGCTGCAAGCCGCGTCGCGCCAGCAGCGGCTGCGGCTTTCGGTACAGGTGTGCCGGTGCGTCGCTGGCCTCGAAGGCGATCGCCAACTCGGCGCGCGCGCGCAAATCGAATTCGCTGTCGGGCAGGAAAGGCGCGTCGGTATCGGGGCTCATGTCTTGGTCCTGCGAAACGGGGTAACGTTGACATCGGCCTTGGGTGTCGCAGGTACCCCCATGGCCAGCTTCAAAGCGTCGCGCGCACGGGCTAGGCGCGACAACACCGTGCCGGGCGCGATCTCCAGCGCCTCGGCCATCTGGGCGGTGGGCATGTCGTCGAAATAAAACAGCACCAGCACCTCGCGGTGGATGGGCGCCAGGCGCGCGAGCGCCTTGACGACATCGAGTTTGTCGTCCAGCCCCGCGTCGGGCGCCGCTTGCTCGGGCTGCTCTTCATCGTCCAGCGACTGCATGCTGGGTGCGGCCTGGCGAAAGGCGGCGCGGCGCATGATCTGAAAGAGCCAAGCCCGTGCCAGCGCAGCGTCGCGCAGTTGCTCCCGGTGCTTCCAGGCGTTGGCAAAACAGTCTTGCACCACGTCTTCGGCAATGGCGCGCGAACCAGTGAGCGCCCACGCACTGCGCAGCAAAAAACGGTAGTGCTCACGCACCCATTGGTTATAGCGGGACTCGGCAGACTGGAACAGCATGGTGATCAAGAGCGCTGCGTGGCTTGGTTCATTCCGTGGCGCTCATCGGTACTTTCCCTAGGGCTGTCGATCAAGGCCCCCGCGTCCCACCCAGCGACGGAAATTCCGCTTCCGCACCTTTGGCTGTGCGCTGCTGCAGGGTGTGCAGTCGGCGTTGCATGCTCTGGATCTCCACCGTCTGCCCGGCAATGATTTCCTCGGCCAACTGCCGGGTGACAGGATCGCGCCCATGCTGCAACACCAGCCGCGCCATGTCCACAGCGCCGGCGTGGTGCGGAATCATCATCGCCAGAAAGTCCTGGTCGGCCTGGCCTGCGTAGCCCGGGCTGTGCATGGCCTGCATCATGCGGGCCATCGATTCGTCCATATCCCGCTGGAATGCGCTGGTGTGCGCGGCGCTGGCGCCGTGGCTGGTGTGCGCGCCGCTCATGCCGTCTGGCCCTTCTCGCCCACACGCACGTAGACGAGGTTGATGCTCTTTTTGTTGCGCAGCGCGCCAGAGGGCAGCGTCAGATTGCCCAGGGGGATCTGCGCAATGAAGGTCGGGCGCAGCGGGTCGCTCACATCAAATGCACTGCACACGGTCTGGCCCGCGTTGGGCGTGCCGGGCAGCTCGTCCTGTTCGTGGGCCACATACAGCAGCGTGTTCTCGGGGTTGGTCCACAACCCGTGCGACTCGCGGCCACGGCTGGAGAAGGTGCCCACCA
>NZ_QAIM01000387.1:0-2926 GCF_003061035.1 Acidovorax sp. HMWF018 | reverse complement strand
TCAGGTCCTGATACCGTCGGGCGCAACGGCTGAGTAAACGCGCTACCGCCAGCTCTTCGCAATTTCGGGATGCCGTCCTACCACCCAGGAAGTGCGTTGCGCGGTCGTAGCGTGCCCCTGTATTCTTGCCATCTGCTCTCTTTGCTTTAATTTCACCATCACAGCAAGGGATACAGGCCCCCGCATCAAAGATGCCGCTGAGGGCGCATGTTTTTGTGGCCTAAATCGTGGGGTTGAACATCAGCCTGGAAAGTTTCCTGAAGTCATGACTCAGAGTTCAGAGCCCGCGACGCCCACCCGGGGGCACCTTACCAGGACGCTACGGGCCGCGGCTCGTCGGCCGCGCCCTGATGCCGTGCTGCTGGTCGCGATAATCGCGCTGCTCAACGCGGCGATTTATCAGGCTCCCCTGTACGGTTATGCGGCCGCAAGGCAAGACACGCTCAGCTTCAGCGGCGCATTGACCTTGGGGACGCTCTATGTGGTAGTGGCGTTCGTCACCGCCACCCTGCTGGCGCTTGCCGGCCTCGTCTCGCAACGACTGCTCAAACCGCTGTGCATGGCTGGCGCCATCCTGAACGCTTGCGCGCTGTATTTCATCCAGACGTACGGTGTGCTGCTGGACAAAACCATGATGGGGAACGTGGTGAACACCGACTTGGCCGAGGCTTGGTCTCTATGGCATCCAAAGCTGCTGCTCTACGTGGCCGTCTTCGGGCTGGTTCCATGCGTGCTTTTAGCTCGGATTGACTTGCGCCCCGTGCGCCGCGTCCGCCTTGCCGTATTCGCGCTGGTGGCGGTGGTGGGCGGCCTGGGCTGGATCTATGCTGCTTCAAGCACCTGGCTATGGATCGACAAACACGCGCGGTCACTCGGCGGAATGATCCTGCCATGGTCGTACACGATCAATCTCGCACGGTACCAAACGGCAAAGTGGGCGGCTGAGCGGCAAGCGGATCCCCTGCCCGACGCCACTTTCGGCAGTGACGAAAAAACGGTCGTGATGCTCGTGATCGGCGAATCGGCGCGGGCCCGAAACTTTTCGTTGTACGGCTATGGGCGTGCGACGAATCCGCAGCTGGCAGTCTCAGGTGCCGTGGCCCTGTCGAACACCTCAGCCTGCGCCACCTACACCACGGAAGCGGTGCTTTGCATTCTTTCGCACGACGACCCGGGTTTGCGGCTGGCCGGCTCCAAGGAGCTGCTGCCCAGTTACCTGCAGCGTCATGGCATCGACGTGTTCTGGCGCAGCAACAATTGGGGTGAGCCACCCATGCGCGTGGCGAGCTATGAGCGCGCGAAAGATCTGGAGGCGGGCTGCGTCGGAAGCCTTTGTACGCAGGACGACCTGCTGCTGCAAGGGCTGGAGCAGCGGATACGGAGCTCGCAGCGCGGCAAGGTCTTCGTCGTACTGCATCAGAGCGGCAGCCACGGCCCTGCATACGCCGCCAAGGTCCCGCCGTCTTTTGAGGTCTTTCGGCCGGTGTGCAAGTCGGTCGAGCTCGATCGCTGCACCCCCGAATCACTCGTCAATGCCTACGACAACACGATCCTCTACACCGATCACGTTGTGGCGCGCGCGATCCGGCTGCTGCAAGGACTGGACGGCATCCCCTCGACCCTGCTCTATATCTCTGATCATGGCGAGTCGCTCGGCGAGAACGGCCTCTACCTGCACGGCACGCCGATCGCGTTGGCACCTGACGTCCAGAAGGAGGTGCCGTTCCTTGTCTGGATGTCTGAATCCTTCAAGCGTCGCAAGCAAATAGACGAGGCACGCCTGGCGCGCGGCACCGCGCACTCCCAGGCCAATATCTTCCACAGCGTGATGGGCGCCTTCGACATGCGCGGCGGTGTGTATGCCAAGCGACTGGACATCTACGCCATCGGCGCACCTCAGTCAGACGGCCGTTGAAGAGATGTTCCGCGGCAGGTTCCGGCCGCCGCCTGGTTGGGGCGGCGGATCAACAGCGCGAACCCGGCAACAAGGCCGCACAACCCGGACAGTGCCAGGATGGCTGCGTTGCCGTTCGCCCGATGCGCCTGAAGCAGCAGCAGCAAACCCCACACACAGAGGAACGCGCCGGCTGCCTGGCGCCCCTTTCCGACCAGGAGCCAGCGCCACCAACCGGTCCGGCGGGCCAGAGCGGCACCGCTCAGTCCGGCGAGCCAACCGCCTGCGCCACCAGCCAATACATCGGCCAGCCAATGCGCGCCCACCGCGACGCGCGAGAGCGCGATCATCAGCGCAACCGTCACACCGGCAGCGAGCAGCAGTCTGGCGCGGCTCGTGCGCGGCGATGGCAGCAAAGTAGCGAGAACCGCCGCGGCCGCCGCGAACACCGTGATGCTGTGGCCGGAAGGAAAACTGTTGTAGCGCAAGGCCTCCCCGATGAGTGTGAATGACGACGCATCGAGAACGGCCGCTGGGCGGGCCACAGCGGACCAATGCTTGCCCAGCACGGACATCAGCGCTGCTGTAGGCACCGATGCGACGACGGCGGCCCAGGCCTGCGGCTTGCGCAGCGTCAGGAGCGCCAACGCCGGCATCAGGACTGCCGCGTCTCCCAACCCAGTCAGACCGTACCAGAACCATGCAGGGAGGATCGTGGAGCCCCCGTTTACCGCCAGGAACGCCATCTGTTGGGCCGGGCAAGCCGACAGGTGTGCGACGCCTCCATCCCAAAGGATGACGCCGCCGAGCATAGCCAGGAGAGTGAGGGCAGGAAACGACCAGGCCTGCCATTGGTGAGCAGTCCAACCCATCTCTGGTCGAGTCGTGCGATTCATCGTTGGATTTAAGGAACGAAGGGCCGGGTCACCGCAAAGCGCCTCAGGGAAGTGATGGAGTCCTTCGACGTTGATGCACAGGAGCGTTGATGCAGCCACTCACCCCTCTTCTTGGCCATTTGTCCACTAGCGCATT